>JANTFN010000014.1 GCA_024763435.1 Thermodesulfobacteriota bacterium
ACGGCGCGCCTATTCAGGAGATGCTGGATGAAAAGAAAAAAACGGATGCCCAGATCGTGGGGACTTTCTGTATTTATGTTCCCGATGAAGTTATTTTGGCCCTTGGTGGGATTCCTGTCGGGTTGTGTGGGGGATCCTCGTATTCCTTCCCGGACGCGGACAAGACACTGCCGCGTAATATCTGCCCCCTGATTCGATCCTATGTGGGGTTTAAAACGGGAAAACTCAGCCCGTTTTTTGAGTGCTGTGATTTTCTTGTGGGAGAGACGACCTGTGACGCCAAGAAAAAGACGTGGGAGATTCTGGACGAGGTGCAGCCGACTTATGTCATGGAGCTTCCCCAGAGGAAAGGGGAAATTGACAGGAAACTCTGGCGGGATGAGATTGTTAATTTCATCAAAAAGATGGAGGATACCTCGGGTAAAAGGCTCACCGTTGAGGCCTTAAAGAAAGGAATTCAACGTGTTAATGGAAAAAGAAAGGCGCTTAAACGGCTTTACGAAACGCGAAAGGCGCTTACGCCCCCCATCAGTGGTAAGGATGCCCTCCTCATCTCGCAATTGGCCTTCTACGACCAGATCGACCGCTTTACCGAAAAGGTCAATGCGCTGTGTGATGAGTTGGAGGCCCGTGTAAAAGAAAGCGACGGTGTTATTGGTAAAGATGCCCCGCGGCTGTTCATTTCCGGCACTCCCCAGGTCATTCCCAACTGGAAGGTTCATCATATTGTTGAAAGCAGTGGCGGCGTTGTGGTTGGCGAAGAAACCTGCACGGGGATCCGGTATTTCAACGATCTTGTGGATGAATCTCCCGCGACCCTGGATGGCTTAATCGATGCCCTGGCGGACCGGTATCTTTCCATCAATTGTTCCTGTTTTACACCCAATGACACGCGGATCGATCAGGTTATTCAATGGGCAAAGGAGTACCAGGCCGATGGTGTTATTTATTATGTGTTGCAATTTTGCCATGCCTATAACGTAGAGTATGTGAAGATGGAACGCGCGCTGAAAGAAGCCGGAATTCCCGTCCTGAAGATTGAATCCGATTACGGGGATGAAGATGCCGGTCAGATAAAAACGCGAATTGAGGCGTTCATGGAACAAATTAGCCAGTGAGGGTAAGCGGATGGTTGTAGGCATAGACCTGGGAAGCCGAACGGTCAAAACGGTCTTCCTGCGAAACGGTGAAATAGAGGACACGCATATAGCCTTTGGGGGAAGCGATCCCTACGAAATAGCGGTTTCTCTTCTGAAAAAGTATCCCCGGTGTCCCGTTTCGGCCACGGGGTACGGGCGTCACAGCCTGAAAGAGGCAGGTGCCGACATGGTGATTACGGAAATTAAGGCGCACGCTATCGGGGCGCGCTATCTCTTTCCTTCCTGCCGGACGGTTATCGACATGGGGGGACAGGACAGCAAAGTTATTGCTCTGGATGAAACCGGGCAGTTTGTAAATTTCCAGATGAACGACAAATGTGCTGCCGGGACAGGAAAGTTCCTTGAAGTCATGGCGCAGGCCCTGGGGTATCCCATTGACGATTTTGCCCGGGTGGGGATCAATGAAACCAGGCCGGCGCGTATTAACAGTATGTGTACGGTTTTTGCGGAATCCGAAGTGATTTCTCTGGTATCTAAAAGAGTCAGGAAGGAAGCGATCGTTCTTGGCCTGCATGAGGCCATAGCGGGGCGAATTGCCTCCATGGTGAATCGTGTGGGTGTTGAGAGGGACGTCGTTTTTTCAGGAGGTGTTGCGCGGAATCCGACCATGATTGCCTTATTGGAGAGAAAACTTAAAATGGCGTTGAAGGTGGCAGATGCGCCGGATATGATCGGGGCCCTTGGCGCGGCCCTTGCCGCCGATGGGCTGAAAAACTGATCAGCGTTGGAAAACGATGGAGAACAGGGGGTAAAATAGATGGGAGACCTTATTGATGCAAGAGGGAAGGCATGCCCTCAGCCGGTTCTGATGACCAAAAAGGCCATAGAGGCCATGGAAACAGGAACTGTGACACTTGTGGTGGACAGCGCCATTTCCAGGGATAATGTGGTTCGGTTTGCCACAAGCCAGGGATGCGAAACAGCGGTCAAAACAAAGGGAGAGGAGTTCCGTATCGAGGTAACAAAGGGAAAGAGCGGCAGTGAAGGGAATGAAAACACTTTCCCCGCGGTGAGTGGAGAGACGCCCGAAATTGTGGTATATGTCCATTCAAATACCATGGGGAGGGGAGATGACGCCCTGGGTGGGATTTTGATAAAGGGATTTTTAAAAACGCTCCGTGATGTCGATCCCAAACCGGCAAAACTTGTTTTTGTCAACAAAGGTGTCTTCCTGACCACCGAAGGATCAGAGCTGATAGAAGATATTAAAGAACTTGAAGAGATGGGTATTGAGGTGCTTTCCTGCGGGACGTGTCTCGATTTTTTCAACATGAAGGAAAAGTTGAAGGTGGGGCTTGCCTCGAATATGTTTGATATCACGTCTGCCCTGATGCAGGCGGACAAAGTCGTGATGCCGTAAAAAAAGACCTATGCGACAAGTGACACCCCATCGGCATCCCGTCTATTTTGACCACGCGGCGACCTCGTTTCCCAAACCGGAAGCGGTCAAACGAGCCGTAGTGGAGCACCTCGATAAATTCAGCGCCAACCCCGGCAGGTCCGGGCACTTTTTATCCCTTGAAGCCAGCCGTTCCCTGTTTGAGGCGCGGGAGACCGTGGCCGATTTTTTCCATGTGGATGATTCACGGAAGGTTCTGTTTGCCCGAAACGCGACAGAGGCCCTTAATCTTGCCATCTACGGACTGTTGCGTCAGGGGGATCATGTGGTAACGACCTCCATGGAGCACAATTCCGTTATGCGCCCGCTGCGAGATCTTGAAGCGCGGGGGGTTATCCAAATATCGGTTGTTACGTCTTCGCCGGAGGGGGTTGCAGATATTAAGGCCCTCGCTAAGGCGGTTCGCCCGAAGCAGACGCGGCTGATGGTAGTTAATCACGCCTCCAACGTCGTTGGGACGCTTGTGGATATCGGGAAGATTGCCGAAGTGAAAGGAAACGCGTATCTCCTTGTGGATGCCGCCCAGAGTGCCGGATGTATTCCCATCGACCTGTCTTCCCTATCGGTTGATTTCCTTGCCTTTACCGGCCATAAGGCCCTTCAGGGGCCCCAGGGGACGGGAGGCCTGATCCTGAAAACGGGAAAAGAACCCCTGACCCCCCTGGTACGGGGCGGCACGGGAAGCAACTCTGAATTTGAAAAACAGCCGGAATTTCTCCCGGATAAATTTGAAAGCGGAACCCCCAATGGTTGTGGGGCCAGTGGACTGGCTGCCGGAATACAGGTAGTTAAAGAACGGGGCGTCGAGGAAATTCGCGGGCACGAAAAAAAAATGATGGGGAAACTTCTTGAGGGTATTCTTCCAATGGACAGGATTCATGTCTACGGCCCCCGTGACCCGGAAAAACAGTCGGCCGTGGTTTCCATCAACGTGGAAGGCATGATCTCTTCGGAGGTAGGGTTTCAACTGGACCGTAATTTTGACATCTGCGTGCGGACCGGCCTCCATTGCGCGCCGTCGGCGCATAAGACCATCGGTTCTTTCCCGCAGGGGACCGTCCGGATTTCCATGGGCATGACCAACACAGAGGACGAAGTTGAAGAAATTATTCAGGCACTGCGATGGCTCGTATCCCATTAAATGAAAACGGAAAAGGGAGCCTCTTCGTGCTTTACTCCATCCACAACGTCATGAAGTCGGAAAAGATTTTGAAGGGTTGCCAGGTAACCTTTGATACCGTCCCCGTTCCCAAGGAAATCAGCTCTGACTGTGGCATGGCAATTCTCACCGCTTCGGCAGAGGCGGTCAGCGTAAAGCAAGTGCTTTTAAAAAGTGGTATTGCTATTAAGGGAATCTACTTAAAAACAACTTCCGGGTATGAGGAAACAAATGACAGATGACAAAAAAGCTCTCAGGTTGACAGAGACAGTCGCCGGATCGGGGTGAGCCTCGAAACTGCCTCCAGGGGACCTGGAGAAGGCATTGTGCGGGCTGAAATTTCCGGCGGATGAACATGTCCTTATCGGGCTGAATGAACCCGACGATGCCGGGGTGTATCAAATTGCCGATGACATTGCCCTGATTCAGACAGTTGATTTTTTCACGCCCATTGTGGATGACCCCTATTGGTTTGGTCAGATAGCCGCAGCCAACGCCCTGAGTGATGTCTATGCCATGGGGGGTGTCCCGAAAACCGCCATGAATCTCGTGGCTTTTCCCATTAAGGATATGGACCTTTCCATCCTCAGGCGCATCCTCGAAGGCGGCCTGGACAAGCTGGCGGAGGCCGGGGTTTCTCTTGTCGGGGGGCACAGCGTAGAGGATAAGGAATTGAAATATGGCCTGTCGGTTACGGGCCTCATTCACCCGGACAGGATTCTTTCGAAGAAAGGGTTCGCCCCGGGAGACAAAATTATCCTGACCAAACCATTGGGAACAGGAATCATAAACACAGCGGTCAAAGGCGGCCTGGCATCTGATACGATTATCGAAAGGGTTACAAAGGTGATGGCGAAGCTGAACCGGGATGCCGCTGAAGAGATGAAGGCGTTCAGGGTGCATGCCTGCACCGATGTGACTGGTTTCGGCCTTCTCGGCCACCTCTGCGAAATGGTGGTTGACAGCGGCCTCGGAATGCTTGTTTATAATAATGCCATCCCCGTCTATCCCGAGGCGCGGGAGTATGCCCTGATGGGGCTGGTCCCAGCGGGAACGTATAACAACAAGGCCTTCCGCGAGGCGTTTGTGGCCTACGATGCCGGTATCGATGACATTTCAAAAGATATCCTGTTTGATGCCCAGACCTCCGGCGGCCTGCTCATTGTTGTTCATCCCGATGACGCAGACCGTCTTATGGGCGTATTATTAACGCGGGGGATAACGGACGCGGCCATCATCGGCGAAGTTGTCACCCAACCCCTTGAAAAAATTAGGGTAATGGGATAAACTGGTGTTTAACTTTGGCGATTTCGTAAGGGTCAAAGTTTTAAAGATACAGGTCTGAAGACCGAATGAAAAATATACTTGACATTTTTTTCTACATAAGATATGTTCCTATTTAATAAAGGAGGGGGAATTTTGTGTTAGAGGCAAATTCTATAGATATTTTTAAGAAAATAGGGCTGAGGGCAACGCCTCAGAGGCTTGAAATTTACAATATTTTGAAGTTGAAGGAGGGCCATCCGGCTGCTGAGGATATCTATGAGCAGGTGCGACAACACTTTCCCAGCATTTCCTTAGACACCATTTACAGGACGTTGTCCCTTTTTGAAAGGCATGGCGTGATAAAAAAAGTACACCATCTCGCAGACAAGACACGTTATGATACAAACCTGAAACATCACCACCACTTTGTCTGTGTTCGTTGCAAAAAAATTATAGATTTAACCTGGGAGGCAGTGGACGCGGTTCCCATGCCTGAAGGGATTCGAAAGTGGGGGACCGTGGAGGAGCGTTATGTGGAATTACGGGGGATTTGTAATGACTGCTTGAAAAAAGAGACCCATCGGTAAAAATGGGGATATTTTTTTATATATTTATCGTAATAATTACTATAAAATATGTTCTATTATAAAGGAGGTGATTTTATATAAATGAATAACAAGACAAGGGAATTGGCCCGTCAGGAGAACCAAAAAAACAAATTTGAAAGGGAAAGGAGATTTTGATATATCAAAACATACAGAAACAGTTTTGACGCGCCTGTCGATGATGACCAGAACAGTCAGACAGCAGGAGAATCAGGCCCTGTTTTATTACAGGATATCCACCTGCTGGAGAAACGCAATCATTTTAATCGGGAGCATATTCCCGAACGCGTGGTTAGCTGTACAAACTCAAACCTGAAAAAAGGAGGTATTGATATGAAAGACAAAGATCGCAAACCCACTACCGGTACCGGCACGTCGAACCAGGACTGGTGGCCGAACCAATTGAACCTCAAGATTCTTCATCAGAACTGTCCCCTGAGCAACCCGATGGGTGAAGAGTTCAACTACGCTGAGGAATTCAAAAAACTTGACTTGGAGGCCCTGAAGAAGGATCTCCAGGCGCTGATGACCGACTCACAGGACTGGTGGCCGGCGGACTTCGGTCACTATGGCCCCTTCTTCATTCGCATGGCGTGGCACAGCGCGGGTACGTATCGTATCGGTGACGGCCGCGGCGGTGCAGGCAGGGGTGAACAGCGCTTTGCCCCCCTTAACAGCTGGCCCGACAACGTCAATCTCGACAAGGCGCGCAGGCTGCTGCAGCCGATTAAGCTGAAGTATGGCAGGAAAATCTCATGGGCTGATCTTTTGATCCTCGCCGGCAACGTTGCGCTGGAATCGATGGGATTTAAGACCTTCGGTTTTGGCGGCGGTCGTGAGGACATATGGGAGCCGCAAGAGGACACCTACTGGGGTGCCGAGACGACCTGGCTCGGCGATGATAAACGCTACTCCGGTGACAGGGAACTCGAAAATCCGCTCGCTGCTGTCCAGATGGGGCTGATCTACGTCAACCCGGAAGGACCAGACGGCAAGCCGGATCCGCTTGCTGCGGCGCGGGATATTCGTGAGGCCTTCGCTCGCATGGCGATGAACGACGAAGAGACGGTTGCGCTGATTGCGGGCGGTCACACATTCGGCAAATGCCACGCTGCCGGCGATGCGTCACTGGTGGGCCCTGAGCCCGAAGCCGCCCCCATCGAGGAACAGGGTCTTGGCTGGAAGAGCAGCTTTGGCACGGGCAAAGGCCCTGACACGATCAGCAGCGGCCTGGAAGTCACCTGGACCAGCACACCAACGAAGTGGAGCAACAACTTCTTTTGGAACCTGTTCGGTTACGAATGGGAACTAACGAAGAGTCCGGCCGGCGCACATCAGTGGACACCCAAGCATGGCGCAGGCGCCAATAGCATTCCGGATGCCCACGACCCGGCCAAACGTCACGCGCCAACCATGCTGACCACGGATCTCGCCCTGCGGTTCGATCCGGCCTACGAAAAGATCTCAAGGCGCTTCTACGAGAATCCGGACCAGTTCGCCGAGGCATTTGCACGGGCGTGGTTCAAACTGACCCACCGCGACATGGGCCCGCACACACGCTATCTTGGCCCGGAAGTGCCTGCCGAAGAGCTCATCTGGCAAGACCCTATCCCCGCAGTCAACCACCCGTTGATCGATGAAAAGGACATTGCCGCACTCAAGGGCGAGATACTGAAATCAGGCTTGTCTGTCTCGCAACTGGTGTCGACCGCCTGGGCTTCGGCATCGACCTTCCGTGGTTCCGACAAGCGCGGCGGTGCCAACGGTGCCCGCATCCGTCTGGCGCCGCAGAAGGATTGGGAGGTCAACCAACCTTCCTATCTGGCAAAGGTACTCAAAACGCTGGAGGGCATCCAGAGCGAGTTCAACAGCGCTCAGTCCGACGGCAAGAAGGTGTCGCTTGCCGACCTGATCGTGCTGGCCGGTTGCGCCGGCGTCGAGCAGGCGGCGAAGAATACCGGTCACACCGTGACGGTTCCCTTCACGCCGGGACGTATGGACGCCTCGCAGGAGCAAACCGATGTAGACTCCTTCGCTGTACTCGAGCCGATCGCCGATGGCTTTCGCAATTACTTGAAGGGAAAACGCAGCATATCGGCCGAGGCGTTGCTGGTCGATCGAGCGCAATTGCTAACCCTGACCGCGCCAGAAATGACGGTTCTTGTCGGTGGCATGCGCGTCCTGAATGCCAACGTCGGACAAACACAGCACGGTGTCTTCACCAGGCAGCCGGAGGCGCTGACGAATGACTTCTTCGTGAATCTGCTCGACATGGGCACGGAGTGGAAGGCGGCCTCAGACGCCAGGGACGTGTTTGAAGGGTACGATCGTAAAACTGGCAAACTAAAATGGACAGCCACACGTGTCGACCTCATCTTCGGTTCCAACGCCCAACTCCGGGCCTTGGCGGAAGTCTATGCAGGCTTAGATGGGCAGGAAAAATTTATCCATGATTTTATAGCGGCGTGGGAGAAAGTAATGAACCTTGACCGTTTCGACCTCGCCTGATCGTAGCATAAACGTTTTCGAGGGTTTTTAACAGGTTGGCAAATAACAATCAGCTAACGAATAAGGTTAGATTGTGAGAGCGAAGCGAAGCCACAATCTGAACAACCGGTTCCAGCGGACGGTATCCCGCCGCCGCTGAACCGGAATGTTCATGCCAAAGGGGCCAGAGCTCACGGTTATTTTGAGGTGATTGCGGATGTTACAAAATACACGAAGGCTGGATTTCTTTCCGAGATCGGGAAGTACGCGGGGGTATTTGCCCGTTTTTCCACGGTAGGTGGTGAAAAGGGATCGGCTGATGCCGAACGTGATCCCCGTGGATTCGCGGTAAAGTTTTACACAGAGGGAGGAAATTACGATATGACCGGGAATAATACCCCTGTCTTTTTTCTAAGGGATCCCCTGAAATTTCCCAATTTCATCCATACTCAGAAACGCCACCCGGGGACAAACCTGAAGGATGCCAATATGTTTTGGGATTTTCTTTCCCTCACCCCAGAGTCAATCCATCAGGTGACGATCCTGTTTTCTGACCGCGAGGACAGCTGTTGCCCTGCTTTACCAGACAGATCCCGATTCAAATAGGTGCGCGCCAAAGGTTTCGATGCGCCTGATGCCTCTGACTTCATCCGCGGAAAGGGGAACGGCGAGGATGGGTAGGCGGGCCCCGTACTGTGTGTTGAGTTGAGACCAGTAGCCACGCTGCATGGTCTGACGCCGGGTGTGAAAATCGCAGTCCGCTTTTTCGATAACATAGTTGACAATCAGGGCATTGACATGGAGGGCGTTTTCGCTGAATTCCGCGAAAATGCGCTCGGTTTGCTTAACGCCCAGTGCCTCCGGGATTGTTACGAGAATATTGGCGACCTGTGTCTCGTCCCGGATAAAATCCATAACAGTTTGAGACAGGGCCTGCCATCCCGAGATAATCTCAAGCAGTGTCTTTTTTCCGCCCTGAAGTTTGGCCGAGGCCTTGAGTTTGCTGAAGGTGCTGTAGAGGTTCATGTAAAACTTCGTGGCGGCTTCGAGGTGTTCGAGAAAGACCCCGGGGAGGTGAAGAAGCCGCAGGGTATGCCCAGCGGGGGCTGTGTCCCAGACAACCCGGTCAAATTCTCCGGACTGGACAAGCTCCATAATGAAATTCAGCATATATTCTTCTTCGATTCCGGGGGCGGTTCCGATATATTCCACAAAGTCGTAATCTACCTTGGCGAAGGAAGAAACGACCTCATAGATCTCGGGTCCAAAGCGGTTTTTCCAGCGTTTAAGGACCTCCGTCGCGCTGATTTCCATTCCAAAAAGACCAGGAACCCGCGAAATAGGGGTGATGATGTCAGCTAAAGGGGTCTCGAAGATATCGGACAGGGAAGGGGCCGGGTCGCTTGAAAGAATCAGGACGCGTTTTCCCTGCCGGGCGAAGTGCAGGGCAATGGCGGCGGCCGTGGTGGTTTTCCCCACGCCGCCCTTGCCGCCTGTCATAATTAGTTTCTGGTTCTGGATCGAGAGGGTTATAGGGCGAGACACGGTTTAATCCTTTTTGGGTTATCCGGCGAGTGCCATCTCCACCGACTTCAGGGCATGAATCTCTGTTGTATCGAAGAGGGGGACATCCGTGTGGTTCTGCTGGATTAGCAGGGCGATTTCCGTGCACCCGAGGATGACACCCTCCGCGCCTCGGGTCTTTAAATCCCTTATGATGTCAAGGAAAGCCTCCCGGGAGCTGTCTTTAACCTTTCCAAGGCAAAGCTCGTCATAAATGACGCGATGAACCCGTTTCCGGCCTGCTTTGTCGGGGATGAGAACCTTTAACCTGTATTTGTCTTCAAGCCGTCCCCGGTAGAAATCCTGTTCCATCGTGAATTTTGTTCCCAGAAGGCCGATCGTTTTTATCCCCTTTTCCGCAATGGCTGCCGCAGTGGCATCAGCGATATGCAGGATGGGAATCCCCAGTCCCTTTTCGATCTCCGGGGCGACTTTGTGCATTGTGTTGGTGCAGATCAGTAGAAAATCCGCGCCGCAGCTCTCAATTTTTCTTGCCGCGTTGGTTAGGATGGCCGCGGTTTTATCCCACGCTCCGGTGTTCTGGAGCTGCTCAATCTCGCTGAAATCCACGCTGTAGAGGCAAATCTTAGCGGAATGCTGGCCGCCCAGTCTTGTCCGGACCTGTTCATTGATAATCCTGTAATAGCTGGCGGTCGATTCCCAACTCATGCCTCCCAGCAGACCTATTGTTTTCATTAGCCTGCTGCTTTTTCTTTCAGTAAATCTCGAATTTCGGTAAGCAGAACCTCTTCTTTCGGCGGGGCGGCCGGGGCCTTGGGGGCCTCTTCCGCTTTCCTCTTAAGGGAATTTATTCCTTTAACCATCAGGAAGATGGCAAAGGCAATAATAACGAAATCAATAACGGTTTGAATAAATTGTCCATAATTGATGGTAACAGCAGCGGTTTTCCCCATAGCGCTTTTAACAGTCAGAGAAAGTTTCGAAAAGTCCATGCCGCCTAAGAGCACGCCGATAGGGGGCATCAGGACATCCTTGACAAATGAGGAAACAATTTTGCCGAACGCGGCGCCAATCACAATGCCGACTGCCATATCCACAACATTTCCCTTAACCGCGAATTCCTTGAACTCCTTCATCATACCCATCATGTGTCTCCTTCTTTATGGTTTTGATTTTCTTTCTCTTACCATAATCAGTAACATGCTTCAAGGTGATGGTAATTATTTCTATTTGTTATAAGCACGAACACTACTGTCCGGTTAAAAGTTAAATAGTTTCAATTGGTTATACATAGGGGTATTTAGGTTTTTGTAACCCGGATTTGTAAATATTTGTATTAATTGTGTTTTCTTAAAAAGGGTAACACTCAAAACCTGTAAAATTGTGTAGAGATTCATGGCATCCAAGCTAAGACATTTCCTTATAATAGCAACCAAAACATACACAGATACAGCTGTCCAGCTGTGAAAATACCATCTTTTCTGAATACATGAGCCAGTACCTCCCGGTTTTTCCCAGGATTATGACCCATGTTGGCATTTCAAGTCGATAACAACTATTTTCCAGATAATATCCCATTATTCTATATGCTTATCCTATATTCCTCTTGTTTTTACCGGACAGTAGTGAAGCACGAATGAAAAAAACAAGAGGCAACGATACCTGCCCGTCCGTGGCATAAAGGCACGAATCTATTTTTTTACGGCCACATCCAAGGAATCATTACCAGGTTATTAAGGCGCCCTGAATTTAACGCGCGGTCTTTTTTCGCTGTCCCGAATGTGGTAAATAGATGGCTATGGCGATTTATCTTGCCAAACGTCTGGCGGGGATGGTTCCTCTTTTATTGGGGATTACGCTGATTTCCTTTATGGTTATCCACCTTGCGCCGGGTGAGCCGACAGGCGTGGCGACCGATTTGAATCCGAAGATAACAGCAGAGGTCCGGCAGCGGCTGATGTCCTATTATGGTCTGGACAAACCCCTGATCGTGCAGTACGGTCTCTGGCTGAAACGTATTGTCTCTCTTGATTTCGGGAATTCCTTTGCCCCCGATGGACGACCGGTCATGGATAAAATTATGGAGCGGATTCCCGTGACAGTGGGAATTAACGTCCTGGCCCTGCTTTTGATCCTCCTTGTTTCTCTCCCGATAGGCATTTATTCCGCGACACACCAGGGGTCTCTGTTTGATCACGCCTTCACGATTTTTGTGTTTGTCGGGTTTGCCGTACCGACGTTCTGGCTGGCCCTTTTATGCATGATGCTGTTTGGCGTGAATTTACACTGGCTTCCCATATCCGGTCTGCGGTCGATGAATTACGCGCACCTGAGCGTCATGGGAAAGGCAGTGGATCTTGGCCGGCATCTTCTCCTCCCCGTCGTTATTTCGGCCTTTGGGGGGCTGGCGGGATTTTCGAGGTATATGCGTTCCAACATGCTCGAGGTTATCCGTCAGGATTATATTACCACGGCGCGCTCAAAGGGCCTGAAAGAAAGCCGGGTCATTTATGTTCATGCCTTCAGAAACGCCCTGTTGCCCATTATTACGATCCTGGGGTTTTCCATCCCGGGCCTTATAGGCGGCAGTGTTATTTTTGAAACGATTTTCGCGATTCCAGGGATGGGGCAGCTTTTCTATGCGGGGGTGATGTCACGGGATTACCCGCTGATTATGGGGATGCTGGTGATTGGCGCGGTCCTGACGCTGGCGGGAAATCTTATCGCTGATGTTTCCTATGCTGTTGCGGACCCCAGGATACGGGTGGGATGATGAACGGATTTACAAGATTCACGCGGAACAGACTGGCTTTTGCAGGGGGGATTGTGGTGCTTGTCCTGTTTTGTGCCTCTGTGCTTGCCCCTGTGATCAGCCCCTACAACCCGACGGATATAAACGTCAACGCGATTTTGTCCCCGCCAGGCCCTTCACACCTTTTCGGGACAGACGAATTGGGCCGGGATGTTTTTTCACGGATGCTCTGGGGGGCGCGGATATCGCTGAAGGTAGGATTTGTCGCCGTGGGGATTGCGGTTGTTATCGGGATTATCGTCGGCGCGCTTGCCGGGTTTTATGGGGGATGGGTTGATTCGATCCTGATGCGGTTCGTGGATATGATGCTCTGTTTTCCCTCTTTTTTCCTCATCCTTGCCGTGATTGCCATCCTTGAACCAAGCATTTACAATATTATGGCGGTTATCGGTATTACAAGCTGGATGGGGGTTGCCCGTCTCGTCCGCGCCGAATTTCTGAGAATTCGTGAAATGGATTATGTCAAGGCGGCAAAATCGATGGGGGCCAGTGATAAGCGCATCATCTTTCTCCATATTTTGCCCAATGCCCTGAGCCCGGTCCTCGTGGCCGCGACACTTGGCGTCGCGGGGGCGATATTAACGGAATCCGCCCTGAGCTTTTTGGGGATTGGGGTCCAACCGCCAACGCCGAGCTGGGGAAACATGCTCACGGCGGGGAAGGATAATATGGAGATTGCGTGGTGGCTTTCGGTATTTCCGGGGCTGGCCATTTTGATAACGGTCCTTGGATATAATCTTCTCGGAGAAGGGCTGAGAGATGTCCTGGACCCCCGGCTGAAGGAGCGCTGGAAATGACGGAAAGTGTTAAACAGGTTGTGAACAGGTTTCCCCGGAGATGCCCCTATTGCGAGGAAATACTTCCCAAACCCACTTTACCGGATCAGGAAACACGGGAACTGCGGGAGACGTGCCCCTTTTGCGAAAGGGTTTTTGTCAGAATCCACATTCCCTGGGATGAGTTGGCGGGGGATGCTTGACAAATATTCGCTGCACGTATGGTGCTATGCGAGAATGCACGTAAAATCATATTAAAAAAGGATAAATAATGAGTCGCGCGAAGGTTGTTTACGTCTGCCAGTCCTGTGGCCATCAAAGCCCCAAATGGATGGGGAAATGCCCGCAATGTGGAAAATGGGAGACCTTTGTGGAAGAAGTTATCAGCTCCGCGCCATCCGCCCCCGCGATGGTCGGGCATGGTCTTTCTCCCCAACCCCTGACGGAAATAGAATGGGGCCGGGAACAGCGGGTCCTGACAGGGATCGGAGAGTTTGACCGCGTCCTCGGAGGCGGAATTATGCCGGCCTCTATTGTCCTCGTGGGCGGGGAACCGGGTATCGGGAAGTCCACACTTTTTCTGCAGATCCTCCATCATCTCGCCGAGCGGAAACGCCGGGTCCTGTATGTATCCGGCGAGGAATCGCCGGAGCAGATTCGCATCCGCGCGGAACGTATCGGCGCGCTTTCCGATAAGCTTTTTGTCATTTTTGAAACAGCCTATGAGATGATTGAAAAGACCATCCAGGAAATGGCGCCCGAGATCGTGGTCATCGACTCCATTCAGACAATGCACCTTGGAGAGCTTCCCTCCGCGCCGGGGAGTGTTGGCCAGATACGGGAAACAGGCGGGAGATTCGCGCGCCTGTCCAAGACCCTGGGGATACCCATCTTCCTGATTGGCCATGTGACGAAGGAGGGGGCTATCGCCGGGCCAAAGGTTCTGGAGCACCTTGTGGATGCCGTTTTGTATTTTGAAAGCCCCCGGGATCAACCCTACCGAATTTTAAGGGGAATCAAAAACAGATACGGGCCTACGAATGAAATCGCGGTGTTTGAGATGACGGGTGGGGGGATTCGCGAGGTCACCAATCCCTCGGAACTTTTTGTGGGACAGAGGGCCCTTGATAATCCCGGCTCGGTTGTGGTCCCGTGTTTGGAGGGTAGCCGACCGCTGCTGGTGGAGATTCAGGCCCTTGTCGCGCCGACGAATTTCGGGGTGCCCCGGCGCACCGCCATCGGCCTGGACCCCAACAGGCTGGCATTGCTGGTCGCGGTTCTGGAAAAAAAGATGAATATGCCCCTTGGAGAACAGGACATCTTTGTCAACGCGGCGGGGGGATTAAGGATTACCGAGACGGCGGTGGACCTCGGGGTGATCGCTGCCATTGCCTCGAGTTTTTACGATAAGCCCCTGGCGCCTGAAATGGTCGTCTTTGGAGAAGTTGGCCTGGCGGGTGAGGTGCGCGGGGTCATGCAGAGCGACCTGAGGGTTCAGGAGGCCGTCCGCATGGGATTTACGGCCTGTGTCTGCCCGGCAAAACATCAGATACGGGCAAAAGCGTCTCACCCTTTCAAACTCCATCTCGTCGAAAATGTCAGAGATGCCTTGAAAAAATTGCTAAAACTCGCTATATAGCATAAAAACATTTAAGGAGTGGCCTTTGCAGCTTTTAAAAAGAAAAACAGCCGTGTTCAGTGTTCTTTTGTTTGCGTTAGGGGTTTTGTTCTGTCCCGGTGTTGTAACCGCGGCAAAAAAGGTAAAAACAACCCAAAAAGGGGTGCCTCATCTTGTTGTCGCCCCGCTGACATTTGAAGCTGGAAAGGTGATAGAAGGGAAAGAGGTTTCCCATGCCTTTGTGATTAAAAACCAGGGCAACGCAACCCTGATTATTAAACAGGTCAAACCGGGCTGAGGCTGTTCAACGGTCTCATTTGATCGGACAATCCCTCCGGGCAAGGAGGGTAAGATTGTATTAAAGGTCAGGACGAAGGGCTACAGGGGAAATATTGTTAAGGGTGCCACCGTTATTTCGAATGACCCCAAGACCCCCCGTCAGTTCCTTAAAATCAGTATCAATGTTGAACCCTTGCTGATATGCCGGCCCGCGCCGTATATCTCACTTTCCAAACCCTATGGGAAAACCGTCGAAAAAAACCTGCAACTTTCTTCTTTGCTCTTCCCAAACTTTAAAATTTTAAAAGCGGAAAGCCTGGTTCCTTCGATTAAGGTCAGGATTGTGGGGAAAACCCAGGATAAAAATAAAAAGCCGCAAACAACCCTGAAGCTTATCTTTGGCCCGGATATGAAGATAGGGTCTTTCAGGGGAATGGTCAGGATTGTCACTGATATTAAACAGTCTCCCGGGTTCCTGATCCGGGTTTCCGGAAGGGTTATCGGTCCCGTGGCGGTTATGCCGGAACGGGGATCAATGTTCAGTGAGCCAAAGGTTTCGGATGGTATGGCGGTTGCTGGGTTTCGTATCTTTGGAAGGACCGGTGGCTTGGAAATAAAAAAAACGGAATCAACGCTGAAGGGGTTTTTAATCCGGCTCGTGACGATTGAAAAGGGGAAAAAATACTATCTCCTCGCGATATGGCCGGGGGGGGATATCCCCCGCAATCCCTACGTGGGAGAGATCCGCGTCTATACCAATGATAAAATCCAGCCTGTCATCACCATTCCCGTCAGCGTGTATACCCCCCGTAAAAGGGTGTTGCAGCCACAATTGCCGCCGCCGATGTCGCCTCCAGGTGTTATTAAACCACCGCCTGGTGTAAAAAAGTAAACAGGCTTGTTTTTCCCAGGAATTGGCGGTGTGGAGGCCGGGCACAGGTATTTCCCGTAAAATAGTTGACAAAAGG
>JANTFN010000015.1 GCA_024763435.1 Thermodesulfobacteriota bacterium
CTGGTATCCAGCACCAGGTCCTTCACACCGGCTTTTTCAATCTCCTGCGTCAATTCAGCGGCCTCATCAAGACTCTCGGCCTTAACCGCGAGGGGACACCCCGTTGCTTTCGCCAGTTCCGCCATTTCAGCGGCATTGGCCTTGGTCGCGGCATACAGCAGCGGCTTATTGTCACCGAGAACTGCTGCGCCGGCCGCCAGGACATCCTTGCTGTCACTGATCAGGGTAAACGAGGCATCTGTTTTTTCGTTTATTTTTCCAACCACTGCCTTGAACTTATCCGCGTCACCGCTTTCGCTTTTCACGGCAAACATATCGGCCTTCAACAACACGCCAACACGTTCGTACCGCAATTTCATAAAATTCTCGATTTTCTGGTCAATCTCATCGTCAGACATCGCATCCGACACGAGAATGGCAAAACCCGGTTGATTCACAAATGTTTTCTCGTGACGGAACAGACATGTTTCCCCGCCAATCTTAAACCCGCGGTCCGCGGAACCGATTTGCACCGGGCGAATCGGGGGCGCCGAGGCCTCGGCAAGGACAGCCTTCGCGTCATCCGAGACATAGGGGCATTTGGAAAGTTCAGCCTTTCCCGCAGCCAGTGACATCGCAAAGGCAAGGCAGGTTGGCTGCCCGCATTCTTTGCAATTGGTCTTTGGCAACATCTTAAAAATCTGTATTCCTGTTAATCCCATACCAATTCTCCTTTTAATTTAGTACCTGTTCGCTTCGCGTTATTCACCCAGAATCGGAGGCATTGTCAACGCGGGGTGGCCTTTTTCCTCTAAAAAGGGATAAATCTCCTCTTCTGTCGTTCCTACCGTTTCATCAGCAATCATCTCCCAAAGGTTGGGAATGCCGATTTCCTCGCAGCGAATCTTGAGCCTGTCCATAACTTCCTCTTTCAGGTGCTTCGGCATCCATACGAGGCGCTTGAGTCCCCCTTCCGCGGCAAGCCACTTGCGCTGCGTAAGGTTATATTTTCCATGACCCACAAACCCCGGGGTAATAA
This sequence comes from Thermodesulfobacteriota bacterium, assembly GCA_024763435.1. Classification (GTDB taxonomy): domain Bacteria; phylum Desulfobacterota; class S145-22; order S145-22; family S145-22; genus JANTFN01. The sequence continues at coordinate 1,019 of JANTFN010000015.1, forward strand.
CACCCCCGCCCACTGTTCCGGCAAGGGTCGAGAACTTCATGCCGCAGGGGGTCATTCCCATGTGATCGCGGTCTACCGTCATAACACCATTACAGATAGGTAGCACTGCCGCAATCGCTTCGCAGCATCCACAAGTTGTCATCGGATCATTTACGATGCTGTAGAAGTTGTAATGATCATAGACCTGACGAGAGGCCTGATAGAGAAAGTCATTACATCCCTTCCACTGGCCCAGTCGCGCGTCAATCACCTCACCCTTTTCCACAGGCTGATTCGGCCCCGTCGGGTTAATTTCGTAGGACGCCCGGCAGTCCATCCAGTTGTAAGCGCCACACAGTCCCGTTCTTTCCGGACTGACGATACACACATGGTTCGGCGCGAAAGACTGGCACAGCGTGCAGGAATAAAAGGTATCGGTTGTCTCGTCAGTCATACCCTCAATACGCGCGTCACGCTCATGATAGGCGGCACGCGCCAGTTCGAGGATCTTGTCCACATCCTCATCGTTGGTATAAACCGTGACCTGACATTTATCAAAAATAGCCCCGAAGTCCTGATGGAGCTTGGCATGAAGAATCTTACCGAGGTCTCCCATGGTAAAACCCTTCTCCACGGCCTGCTTGCTCACGCGGAGCCAGGCAATATCCCGCTGTCCGATATGCATGATACCCTGGGCGTAGTTGATAAGGTGATGGATCTGACGTTCCAGAATCGGCTCATAATCCTCCTGCATCTTTCTTCCCGCAACCTGAACCTTGATACCGAGAGGCAACTTCGCGCCGACCTCGACATCCTTGATGTCCGGACCGACAACTTCTACCTTGCCATCGTCAATCTCATCCATTTCCGCGGAGGTTACCCATTCCACGGCATGCGTCCTGCCGCCCCCGCATTCCAGGTAAATATCATCCCCTCGGACACGCTCGCCCTCGAAGGCCGGACCATAGGCCATCGGAATCGGAACGTCCGCGATCGTAACTTTAAGACCCCTGACCTCGACGGCCTTGGCAACAATTTCTTCAAAGGGGATATTGGACACGACATGTTCATAGGTACAAATTCCTGTCGGCATAACCTCGGGAATCGGCGTATCCGCGATGGTCGGAAATCCCCAGTTAATCGCGCCGGCCGCATTGGCATACCACTCGTCTGTTACATCACCGAGGGCCAGGACAAAGGAAAAAACGCGGTCCTTGTTATAAATGAGAATCTTACGGAATTCGCCGCCCTTCAATCCGCCGAATGTCATGGCCGCGCGGGTCGCAAATCCAAGCGCGAAGACCGCAACGGAGGCAATATCCGGCCCAAAGGGGACCAGACGCGTGGGCCAGCCAATCTGGACATCGGCCTCGACCAGCTGCTCGGACATGCGTTTGCCCTGATGGTCCGCGCCCATAAAGATATACAGGTTCTTTTCCTGGAGTTCCTGCGCGAGTGCCTTGGCCTTTTCAGGGGAAGGGGCCGCGCCGGCGATGGCGGCAAACCCCGGGGCCGTGCCATCCACAAATTCCACCCCGCGTTTTCTCAGGATAACATCATCGGCCGCACCGAGCCAGATCTTGTCATTTTCAGGCTCACAGTCCTCCTTGTTTGCCAGATAATAATCAGGTTCTTCAACGTATTTAATAGCCTGCTCCATCTCTTCCACAAACAGGGTCGCCATCCCGGCATCAAGTGCCGGCGCGAGATAGGGAAGCGGCGTTATTTCCCGGACAGGCGGGGGAAGAAGATTCTTGGCAGTTGCAAAAACCTCTTTCATATCACCCAGTTTTTCAACTTTAATCCCCAAAATCCCATAAACAATGGGAAGGTAATAGGCGGTTTCCGGAAAGGCAACCTCCTGCTCGGGACCGAATTTCTCAATGGCTTCATTGTATTTTGCCTCCGCGCGGGCGTATATCTTGTGCGCCCCCCGAATGGCTGCTGATGCGATAATTTTTGACACGTTTCTACCTCCTCTTCAGATTCGTTCTGAAATTATTTTACTATTATATTTACGCGGCATCCAATTCCCGACGTTTTTCCATATCGTAAAGGATACGTTCCCTTGCCTTGTCGATGCCGAGTTCCTTACGTTTCTTGTCAATGTGGGCAATCATCATCTGCGCCGCCTTGACGGGATCCGCTTCAAATCCCCACATCCCCTTCAGGCTGTCTTCGTATTTCTCAAAGAGGTAGTCGGTGACTGCCTTGCTGTTGGTCGTCGGCCACGTGGCACTAAATACGGTATAGACGCCGCTGGCAACAAAGTACTCGCCAATGGAGATGGCTTTTTCACTCATCCATTCCGGCGCGGCTCCCGCGGCAGGCAGGTCACTGATGTCGTCGCCCAATCCGCCGTCTTTGACCATGGCGGTGGCGGCCATCAATATCCGGCTGTTGTCAACACAGCTGCCCATGTGCAGGACCGGCGGAATGCCGACGGCTTCACAAACGCTCCGCAGGCCGTCTCCGGCAAACTCTAATGCGGCTTCGGGGGTCATGAGGCCCGCTTCTCCGGCGGCCATGGAGCTGCATCCGGTGGTCAAAACGATGACGTCATTCTTGATGAGCTCTTTGATCATGGCGAGGAAATTGGCGTTGTGCTGAACACGGGCGTTGTTGCACCCAACGACGCCGGCGACACCTCTGATCCGTCCGTTGATGATGTTGTCATTCAAGGGGCGGTAGGAGGCCCTGAACATGCCGCCTAAAAGATAATTGATGGTTTCGTGGCTGAAGCCAACGACCATTTCCTGGGTTTGATCGGGAATGACGACTTTGCTCTGGTCTCTTTTGGCGAAGTTGTCGATGGCCATCTTTAAAATGTCTCTGGCTACTTGCAGCCCGTTTTCTTCGTCAAACTGGATGTGCTGGGCCCCTTCGATCTTGGCCCTTCTGTCGGTGGTGATGAGTTTGGTGTGGTAGCAGGTGGAGACCTGATACAATGATTCCATCTGGCACTGGACGTCGACGGTCATGAGCTCGACGGCCCCGGTGGTGATGGCGAGTTCCTGCTGGAGGAAGTTGCCGGCGACGGGGATGCCGTGACGCATGAGAACTTCGTTGGCGGAGCAACAGAGGCCACCAAGGTTGATCCCTTTGGCGCCTTTGCTCTCGGCGTATTTAAGCATCTCGGGCTCCTGAGAGGCGATGACCATCATTTCAGGTAACAGCGGTTCATGGCCGTGGATGATGATGTTGACTTCGTCTTTCTTGAGGATGCCGAGGTTGACTTTACCGGCAACGGGTTCGGGGGTACCGAACATGACGTCCTGTAATTCGGTGGAGATCATGGATCCGCCCCAGCCGTCGGCTAAGGAGGTCCGGGCGGCGTGCATGAGGATGTTTTCATAGTCCTGGTCGACGCCGATGTGTGTGCGGTGCATCATTTCAACGATTTCTCTGTCGACGCCACGGGGAACAATGTCGAGGTTCCGCCAAATCTCCTGACGCTTTAAGGGGGCCCGTTTGATGAACAGGCCTTCGCCTTCCTGTTTGCCAAACTCGGCAACGCACTTTTTGCCGACTTCAATGGCAACCTGCTGGGTCTCTTTGTCTTCTATTTCAATGTCAAGGTCCATGGCAAGCTGGTAGAGCTTCTGCTCGTCCTTGACGGTGAAGTCTTTGAGTTTGCCTTTGGCGGCTTCTAAAAAGGTGAGGGCGACGCCGCGGGCATGGTCACTATGGGCGGAGGCCCCGGCGGCAACCATTCTGGCAAAGTTTCTGGCGGCAATGGTCTCGGCGGTGGCACCGCATACGCCGGTCCGCTTTGCCTTTTCTTCAGGGGTTTCTTCCCTGTTCTTGGGCGCGGGTACCCGGCACGGCCCCATGCCACAGTTCTTGCAGCATGACCCCGCTGCACCGATGGGACACGGCTTGATCCGCGCTGCCCTGTCAAAAACGGTCTCTACACCGTCTGCCTTGGCCTTCTCATAGGCCTCTAATGTCGCTTCGTCTACACTTACTGGTCTGGCTTCTGCCATGGTTTAATCTCCTTTTCTAAGCTTTTCTTTATTTTGTATGGCGCCTACTTCAGTTGGCTGCCATGAAATCACTGATGATTTCCCTGATATATTTAATCGATTCGGGATGCCGCATGACCAGGATATCAGACCCTCCCAGCAGAAGCAGCAAAGCCGTCACGCATTCAATGGTAATCGCGCGTTTCTTAGGATCGCCCATCAGCGGGTCTTCCTCGGGTGTAATTTTAGCTTCCTTTGATTTCCAGACCTCTTTGGCCATATTGTTAATCATCGGGAATTGCAGCCGTTCATCCTCCTGCGTCAGGGCCGCCAGCATCAAACGTTCCATCACGGAGTAGGAATATTCAATCCCGTAGCCCAGGCCGCCTGTTGTCGGATCGATAAGGATCTTCTCGTCCGAAACCCCCAGGGTTCCCAGCAGGATGTTCATCTGTTTTGCCAGGTTGATGTCAATCGGCGAAGACGAAACACAGGTGTGTTCATAGGCAATGATGCTTCCGCCAATTGCCTTGTGATCCCCTTCTTCCACCGGGCCAATTGAGAGGTTTTTCCCATGGGTTTTTTCACAGATGAGTTTCAGGACCTCTGTGTCCTTCTCATGGCTTGCCGTTCCCCAGATAATCAAAGGCGTTCCGTCAATGGCATCCAGGACCTTTAAAACGGTATCCGCCGCCTGATCCGCCGGGATATCCTTGTCATTGGGGTCGGTGCCGATCATCTGCATGCAGATCATCTCGGCGCCATAATCCTCAACACACTTCTTCGCCCACAGGGCGGGATCATGGATCACATCCTTGAAGGGCTCCAGGGCATGCTCCGGCCAGTCCTCCGGCTCCATGTCCCATATTTCCATTGCAATCCTCGGTGGATTCGGGCGTTCCCCCTCAAAAAGATAAAACGGAAGCGATGTTTCTCCGCCAACCGTAACCGCTTTGTCCCCCACACCCAGTGTAATCGGGCGTATATTTCCCTTGTACATTCTTTTTGGTATTTCAACCGCCACAGTATTCCTCCTTGTGTTTAGAAACGCCACCGGCTCGCAAAGGTTCCACAAAAACCGCCTGCTGGCGCTTCAATATGACTTTTTCAGGATTATCAAACTACATCAATACATCAATATACTCTTTTTCGATCAAGCCGGGTTCTTCCGTTTTTCACTGCCATACCAGGAATTACTGAACCAGTAACGTTCCGCCGACTGCAGGTAACGCATTTTCCAGCCCCGGTCCATCAATCTTCCGCGCCAGGCAATTTTCTCTTTTTTTACCTCTGTCGGGCCGGGCTCAAAGGTATCCGACAGGACCTTCACCTTTGTGCCATCATACTTTTCCTTTTCCTCGTACTTGTAATCTGCCATCAACTTTCCTCCTTTATTTTTTCCTGTTTTCTATCACATCTTTTATCACGCTTACGCCTGATTTCAAATTTACCAACCCCCTATAACAGGAAGTTTGCTATTTTTCAAGATAAAAATTTAACGGCTTCATAAAAAATCCAACTTCCGCTACACAAGGCGGGAAAATCGTCTTATTTAACCCAGGCATCAAAAATTTCGTTGGCCTTCTGAACAGATGGGGCGGTTTCCGGCAACTCAATGGTCGGCTTACCCTCGAGGTCAAACCGCGCCAGTTCCCCGTCTGACGGCACAATACCAGCGAGTTTCAGCCCCGTTTTATCCACCACCTCGGCCATCTTCGGGTCAAATTCTCCCTGGACCCGGTTCACAATGAGGGCAAGGTCCTTGATGTTCAAGCCAAGTTCCTTCACCACTTCAAGGATTCTCCCCGCTGTCCGTATCCCCCTGACCGTGGGATCGGTAACGACAAACAGGAGGTCCACGTTCTGGGTGGTCAGCCGGCTCAGGTGTTCCATCCCCGCCTCATTATCAATCACAACATACGAATAATTATCTGTCAGGACGTCAATATATTTCCTCGCGAGGCTGTTGGCGGCGCAATAGCACCCCGGGCCTTCCGGCCGCCCCATCACGATAAGGTCATAATCTTTCTTTTCTATCACCGATTGCTGCACCTGCATCTCAAACCAGACATCCTTGGTCATCCCAACCGGGACATCCTTACGCATCTGCTCCCGCGCGTTTCCTATCGTCTGATAGATATCCACGCCGAGAACCTCATGAAGGTTGGCATTGGCATCCGCGTCCACAGCCAGGATTGGTTTCTTCCCTTTTTTAACAAGATAGTTGATTAGCATCCCGGTCAGGGTTGTTTTACCTGTCCCCCCTTTTCCGGATACTGCAATTGTAAATCCCACGTTTCTTCTCCTCCTTACGCGGCCTTTTCGGCCTTGATAATTTTCATAATATTCGGGAAAGCGGTTTCATCGGTATGCGGCAGGAACATGGCCGCCACATACTCATCCATGAAACTTGGAAAATTCGACAATTCAATATTGGTCATCATATTGGCAATTCGTTCGGCCTCCTTCAACAGATCCTTCGAAAAAGAGAGGAGACGCGCGCCGAGCAGAGACCCGTTTCCCACAAACATAAACTTCTCTTCCGGGATATCGGGCAGCAGTCCAATTATTTTTGCCGCCTCCAGATCGATATAATGGCCAAACCCGCCCGCGACAATCAACCGGTCCAGGTCATTAAAGGTCATATCCGCCTGGTTAAGCAGGACCTTGCACCCCGCGTAAATCGCTCCCTTCGCCCGGATTAAATTATCGATATCGATCTCCGTCAGGGTAATATCCTGACCAATCGCGTTTTCCCCCGCCCAGGAGAGGACATATTCGTACCCGTCTTCCCCCTTGCGGACCCTGTTTGTTGAAAGGGTATGCATGAATTTGCCGCTCTGATCTATAATCCCCGTCTCGAGAAGTTCCGCGACCATGTAGATCAGGCCGGACCCGCAAATCCCCTTCGCCCTGGCTCGCCCGATCGTCATAATCATCGGTTCATAGGTGTCAGGGCTGATTCTTACCTGTTCAATGGCACCGCGCGTCGCCCGCATCCCGAATTTGATCCCGCCACCCTCAAAGGCCGGCCCTGCCGAGCAGGACGCGCTCATCATCCAGTCCTTGTTTCCCAGGACAATCTCGCCATTCGTCCCGATATCCATATAGAGGGTCAGATCATCGCGCTGAAAAATCCCCGATCCAAGGACGCCGGAAACAATATCCCCGCCAAGATAACTCGCTACCATGGGAAACATATAGATATGGACATGGTCACCCAATTCTATCCCGGCATGAATGGCTCGGACAGGCGGCAGAAAATTCGCCGTGGGCACATATGGGTCTTCCCGGATATAGCGGGGATTCATGCCGAGGAAAAGCTGAGTCATCGTGGTATTCCCGGCAATCACCATGTGGGAAACATATTTACGTTCCACGTTCGCCATCTTCAGCAGTTCCGTGATAATTTTATTAATGGACCGAACCACAACCTCCTGGAGGCGCTCCAGACCTCCCGGCTTCAGGGCGTAAACAATCCGGCTGATAACATCCTCCCCATAGCTGATCTGGGGATTATAATCCGAGGCAACCGCCAGGGTATACCGCTCCGCCCCATCCACATCAAACCCCGGACAACCAAACACCTGACACTCATGAAGGTTCAGCAGCTGACCGAAAACCGTCGTCGTCCCGATATCCACAACAATAGAGTAGTTTTTCTCTACTGTATCACCCGGTTCGATGTTGACCAGCTTATGACCGCGCCGCGTCAGGACCATGGTCACCGTCACCTTCCAGTCGGCATCCCGCAAAAGCTTGCTCATCTTCTTTATCGCTCTGAAATCTGTTGAAACCCTGTCAAAGCCATATTCCTGCTTCAGGGCGCGATAGATACGCGCCAGATCGCTCATATTGTCTTCCTTGGTCGCCGGCGGAAGTTCAAGATAGCGTTTAAACACCGTCGGATCAATTGTCCATCCCCCCACAAGCTGATGGATATCCTGTGGCGAAAGCACCTTCGCGAACCCCGCGCGTTCCCTTCTCAGCACCGAACTGTCAATCTGAGATTCCACGGGAATTTCCACCACAATATCCGTCAAAGGCTTGGTCATGCACGCCAGCCGATACCCCTCTTTTACTTCCCATGCCTGAAGCATGGGCATCGGGGGAACCGTCGTTTCACCCTTAATAATTTTAACCTTGCACTTTCCGCATGTGCCGCTCCCCCCGCAGGAGGCATTGATATGAACACCGGCAGACATGGCACCCTGAAGAATTGTCTCGTCCGGCGCAAGTTCCATCTCCCTGCCTGCCGGTTCAAACCGAACCTTATATCCCATAGATTAAATCTCCTTTTTATCCTTGAATCGCTTTTCAGGCCTCAATCACCGGCGCAGTATAACGCGTCATTTCTAAATTGCAAGCTCCAAAAGAAATTGACGCCTCCGTACCACCTGAACAAACGTTTACTTAATATCGGGGAAGTTTATTTTATCCTGTTTTATTTGTCAAGAATAAAAAAGATGCGGCAAAAACGCGAAACCGACAGGTCTTGTATTTTTCCGCCGTTTCTGTGATTGTTTTATTAAAGGAGATAAATTCGGATGAAAACAGACCCATCCCGTTTCCCAAAAATGGCGCGTGTCCGGCAGAAATTATATCGCGAGGAAATCTCAGACGCAACGCGGGCGGTGAACGAAGAACTTCGCGCGCTGAACCTGGAAAGGCACGTCAAGCCCGGGATGCGTATCGCGGTAACGGCGGGGAGTCGTGGGATTGACCGGATAGATGAGGTCCTCCGGGCCTGTGTGGCGTTTCTGAAGGGGCTGGGCGCGGCACCTTTTCTTTATCCCGCCATGGGCAGCCACGGCGGCGCGACAGCGGCGGGACAACTTTCCATCCTGGCACATTACGGGATTACGGAAGAAACGATGGGCGTCCCCATCCATGCCGCGATGGCGGTGACGGAAATCGGGGTGACGCCGCGCGGGGTTCCTGTTTTTCTCGACAAAATAGCCGCCGGCGCGGACGCTCTCGTGGTGGTTAACCGCATCAAGACCCATACGAAATTCGAGGGGGAAATCGAAAGTGGCCTGTTCAAGATGATGGCTATCGGGATGGGAAAACATGACGGAGCCAGTATCTATCACCGCGCGGCGGTGGCGCACGGCATGGAAGCCATTATTATCGACGCGGGCCGGATGGTTCTTGAAAAACGCCATGTCCTGTTTGGCCTGGGGATTGTAGAAAATGGCGTTGACCGCCTCACGCGCCTCCAGGCGATCCCTCCGGGGGAAATGCTCGCGGCGGAAAAGAAACTCCTGCGCCTTTCCAAAAAGGTTATGGCACGGATTCCCTTTGACAATATCGACCTGCTCATTGTGGATGAAATAGGCAAAAATATCAGCGGCACGGGCATGGACAGCAAGGTCATCGGGCGGCATCGGGACCTGATTGGCGATTTTTCGATTCATCCCCATCCCAAAAGGATTTTTGTCCGTGACTTAACCGACGCCTCGGAGGGAAACGCAACCGGTATCGGCCTGGCCGATTTTACGACGGACCGCTGTGTTGAAAAAGTGGACCGGCAAAAAACGGCGGTAAATTGTCTGACGGCCCTCTCACCGGAAAAAGCGGCCCTGCCCTTGTCGTTTGCCACGGACCGCGAGGCCATCGGCGCCGCACTGAAGACCGTTGGGCTCCGCGCTGTTCCGGAGTTGCGGGTTGTCCGCATTCAAAACACCCTTGCCCTTGAAACGCTTTCAGTATCGGAGGGCCTCAAAAAGGATGCCCTGAATAATCCCGACACCCGTCTCATGGAGACATTCAGCGAGATGGTATTTAATAAAGCGGGAAACCTGATGCCGCTGTCGGGCATTTAATCAGCGCTAAAATAGGAGAGAAACATGTCCTTTATTAAATATTTACAGCGGCGTTTAGTAACCCGAAAGGCACACGCGTGAACCACGGAGAACGCATCATCCCCACGATGTGCCACGGGTGTTCCTACGGCGGCTACAACTGCGGAATGCTGGCGCATGTAAAAGACGGAAGGTTCGTGAGGGTTGAAGGAAATCCGCACCATCCCCTGAACCGGGGGAAACTATGCGCCAAGGGGCAGTCAGCCGTCCAGTGGGTCTATAACGAAAACCGCCTGAAGTTCCCGATGAAGCGGACAGGCGAAAAAGGCGCGGGGGCGTTCAAACGCATCTCATGGGACGAGGCGCTGGACACAATCGCGAAAACCCTCCTTGAAACGCGGGAACAGACCGGGCCGGAATCCCTGATGCTCAGCAAGGGCCAGTCCTCAAGCTGGGCCGGGCTTCACCATTTTCTCTGGATGCGGTTCATGCACGCCCTCGGTTCGACGACCTTCAGCAACTGGGGGCCTTCGGTCTGTTATTCCCCTCAGCTGATGTATCACAAGGCGATGATCGGCGGCCCGACCTACGCCAGGCCCGATTATGACAACGCGGATCTTATCCTGGAGTGGTTTACCGGTGGGGGTCTCGGCGGCCCGGCGCGCGGGGGCGTGGAAACCCTCGACACCAACCTCAGGAGTGTTTCCGTCAAAATCATGGAACGGGTGGAAAAAGGGGCCAGACTAATTATTATTAACCCGCAATTGATTCCTCTCGGCGCCAATGGACGCGCGTATCGGTGGCTGCCTGTCCGGCCCGGGACGGACGCCGCCCTCGCCCTTGCCATGATCCACGTAATTATCCGCGAGGGGCTCTTTGACCGGGACTTTGTCGCGAAGTGGTGTGAGGGATTTGATGAATTAAAAACACATATCGCGCCCTGCCGGCCCGCGTGGGCCGAAGAAATCACGGGGATTCCGGCAGGCGATATTGAAGACCTGGCGCGGCTGTATGCCACGACAAAACGCGCGTGCCTCCGGGTTTCCGAGGCCCCTCAGAAGGCGGACCTTGCCGCCTTCGCCATGGCGATTCCCATCCTCATGGCAATTACTGGCCATCTTGACCGGGAAGGGGCAAATATCTGGGCCTTCCCCGCGGGCCGGCTGGGATTTCCAACCCTGTCGGAAAGGGTAACACCAGCCGCGCGGGAACGGCTCCCCGGCGCGGATGTCTATTCCGTGCGGACCGGCGGCCGGCACGCGGCATTTTTCCCAGCGGTTATCGAATCCCTGATATCAGACGCCCCTCACCGTCCCAGGGCCCTGCTGATTTTCGGGTCCAATCCCATGAACACGGCGCGAAATCCCGCGCTTATCGCCGAGGCCCTGAAACGCCTCGCGTTTACGGTGGTTGTGGATGTCGCCTTCACGCCGACAAGCCGCTACGCCGATATTCTCCTGCCGGCCGCGACCCGGTATGAATGTCGGGGACAACCCGGCATCTGGCGAAACCACCTCGCGATGAGCCACCGGGTTATTCCCCCTTTGTGGGAAACCCGCGACGAGCTTGACGTCACCCTGGACCTGGCGTGCCGCATGGGACTGGGCGGGGATTTCTGGGAGGGAAACTGGACGGCGATGTGCAACGCCTTTTTGAGCCCCGTCGGTGTCACACTAAGCGCCCTTCAGGACAACGCCCTGAAGGGAATCACGCTGCCTTCGACAGATTACATAACCCGGCGGGAAAGGTACGAAATCCTGTTTAAGGACCTGCCAAACGGGAAGATTCAGCTTGCCGTCAGGGCCTTTGAGCCGGAAGGGGCCGCGGCGTTCCCCACCTATCACGGAGAACCGGAGGACCCCGCGAATGCCCCGGAACTTTCAGCGCACTATCCCCTCATCCTGACAGATGAACATTCGGACAGCATCAACCACCACGCCTGGATGCGGGATATCCCCTGGCTTCGGGAGCTGAAACGGCAGCCGGTCGTGAAACTGAATCCCGCCACGGCGCGGGCGCATGGCATTGAAGCCGGCGACTGGGTACAGATTATCTCGCCCCATGGCCGCATGAAGGCCGTCGCGCGCCTCTTCGAAGGCATTCGGCCGGACACACTCATGGCGCAGCACGGGTGGTGGCAGGGGTGCGCCCCCCTCGGGCTTTCCGAGGTGTCGCCCCTGAACGACGGGGTCAATCCCAATTGCCTCTACAACTGGGAAAACCGGGATCCCCTGACCGGGGATATCACCAAAAACACGCTTGTCAGGATTGAAAAGGCCGGGCCCCCGCAGGGCGTGCGGCCGATTCGGGAGGAGGGGTAAATGGCGCGGAATGGCATCCTCGTGGACACCGGGAAATGCGACGGCTGCAGGAGTTGTGTGGTGGGCTGCAAAAACTGGCACGACCTCCCTGCCGGGACACCGGGACGTATCAGACTCATGGATATAACCACCGGGCACTATCCGGAGGTCTCGCGATGGCTCTTCCCGATCATGTGCATGCAGTGCGCGTTTCCGCCCTGCGTGGCGGTTTGCCGCTTTCAGGCCTGCCACGTTGGGGAGGACGGCATCGTTCGCGTGGCGCGTGAAAAATGCGTCGGCTGCAACCTGTGCGTCCTGACCTGCCCCTATGACGCGCGGGTTCCAACGGAAGACGGCACGATCGCCGATGGGTGCGACTTCTGCGCGGACAGGACAGCCGCGGGTGATCTCCCCTACTGCGTGGAGACGTGTCCCTCCGGCGCTTTAATCTTTGGTGATCTTGACGACCCGAAAAGCGAAATTTCCCGTATCCTCGCGCGGGGAGAAGCCGGTCCCCTGAAAAAATCCTTCAAAACACGCCCGAGGGTATTTTACGCGCATCTCCCTCTTCCCATAAGCGACCGGCCAGACCCGAGGCGCGAATGGTAGGCCGCGCGGCGCATTTTCTGGCAATAACCATCGGCCCCCATATCTCCACGGCGGCGCGGGCGCGCGTGACCCCTGTGTAAAACAACTCCCGGGTCAGGACCCGCGCGTCTTCAAAGGGGAGGATGAGAAGGACCCTGTCAAATTCGGACCCCTGGGCCTTGTGGACAGTCATGGCAAAGGCGACCTCATACGCTGTAATCCGGTGGGGTACGACCTTTTTGATTGCGCCATCGGGCTGCCGGAAACAGGCCTTCAGGATTCCCCCCCGGTCATCATCCGGCCAAATGATCCCAACATCACCGTTAAAGAGGTTCAGCGCGTAGTCATTGCGCGTAACGAGAATCGGGCAGCCCCGGAAAAGCCCCTGCCGTAACGGGATAATCCCCTTTTCAAAAAGGGCGTTCTGAATCATACGGTTCAACCCCTCAACACCGGTCGGCCCCCGCCTCAGGGCGCACAGAACACGAAACGCCTCGAGGCGGTCGAGGGCCGCCCGCGCGTCTCCGGCATTAAACAGCGGGGCATAACGCTGAACAGCCGCTTCGCCCAGCCTTTCAGGAAATGTGGCGGGATTCGGGGGTGTCCAGGCAAGCGCGCCGTCCGCTGCGTGTCCGCGAAGGATGTCGCCGGGGTCCTCCCCCTGCCTGACCGCGGCGGCAAGTCTGCCGATACCGCTGTCCGCGTCAAAACGGTAACTCCTTCGGAGCAAGACAACGCAATCGTCGAGGGGGCCGCTCGCCGCCGGCACGTCAGGAAAACGGCAGAGGCCGCGAAGCCTTTCGCAGAGGTCCCGGCTGTAACCGCGCCCCGCGCGGCCGGCGCACAGGTCCGCGAAAACACTCCCCGCCTCGACCGACGCCAGCTGGTCCTTGTCGCCGAGGAGGATGAGCCGCGCGTCTGGTGGCAGGGCGGATACGATTTGATGCATGAGGGGAAGGTCAATCATGGAGGCCTCATCAACAATAAGGACATCGAGCGGCAGGGGGTTTTCCGGCCCGTGCCGGGGAACCGACCGGAACGGACGAACCCCGAGAAGGCGGTGCAGGGTTACAGCCCCGAGGGAAAGCGCCGCGCGCGCCGGCGCGTCAAGCTGAAGCATGTCACAGGTCTGCCGGATCGATTCCGTAATCCGCGCGGCCGCCTTTCCCGTCGGCGCGGCGAGGCGGATCCGAAGGGGGCTGTCCGGCGCCTGCTGCTGCAGGAGGGCGAGAATCCCGGCAACCGTGGTCGTCTTTCCCGTCCCGGGGCCGCCCGAGATTACGCAGAAACGCTTTAAAACCGCTATGGCCGCGGCGACGCGCTGCCAGTTTACGGCCTCTCCTTCAATCTCCGGAAAATAACGGTCCAGGCCTGCTTTCAGGCGCGCCGCGTCAGGGGCTGCCCACGCTTCGGCACGGCGGAGGAGTTCTTCGGCAAGGGTCTTTTCATACCACGCGTAACGGGCAAGATAGAGACGCGTTCCGTCCAGAACCAGGGGACAGGCCTCGGCGTCATCATCATACACAGCCTCCGGCCCCGCCACGGCCTTCGACCTGTTGAGGGCATCAAGCCACGCGTCAGGACCCGGCGCGGGGATTCCGAGGCCGTCACGGTCCTCCTTGAAAAGAATCCCGCCGGCATAGCGGCTCAGGTCCACGCAGATATCACCCTCGCTGACCCGCCAGCTCACAAGTGCCGCGGCAAGGACCACGGCATTATTTTCCTCTCCCGCTGCCTGACACAGCCAGCGGGCGAAATAGAGATCCAGCGCCCGCGGCGCCCCGGCCGCCACGCAGGCCTTCAGCTGTTCGAAGTTCATGCGAGCCTCCCCGCGCGGCCGGCAAAAAGGCCGTCGAGGGCCCGGATGGCGTCTTCATCGGGCTGGTGATAAAAGACCCCCGTCTCCCGCCCGTTTTCGGGGCGCATACCGCGGATAAAGAGGTAATAAACGCCCCCGAAGTGCCTGTCAAAGGCATAGCCGGGGAGGCGCGCCGTGAGATAGCGGTGCAGGGCAACGGTATAAATAAGATACTGGAGATGATAACGGTGATCGTCCATGGCCGCATGGAGCAGATTTTCC
>JANTFN010000016.1 GCA_024763435.1 Thermodesulfobacteriota bacterium
TGGAAAAACGCGGCGGTGTTGCCGTTTCCTACGTCAAAGAGGAAATATGCCAGGGATGCCACATGAATATCCCGCCACAACTCTTCAATCAGGTTCAGAGAGCCGATAAAATTTATCTGTGTCCCCACTGCAATCGGATTCTGGTCCCCGCCGAGGAAGAAAAAGAAGAAAAGAAATAGATAACGGATCAGGCTACACTCATTTTGAACCTGGAATCCCTGTCACACCTGGTTAACCCCTTTTTCCCCCGGAGCTATCCATGATCCGATGGCTTGATCACACGGCGGACGTCCAGCTTGAAATTACCGCTCCCCTGTATGAAGATATTTTCACAGGCCTTGTAGCGGGAATGAAGCAGCTTTTGGTTGTGGGAGATGTAAAATCAACACAAATGAAATCCATCACCCTGTCGGAAGGTAATCCCGCCGCGCTCCTCGTTGCCCTGGGCCGGGAGATTCTCATCCATTTCAACATGCGGCAGGTCATCCCTTCACACCTCGTCGTTTCAAACTGTTCTGCCCGGCATCTTGCAGGGACCCTTTGGGGAGAATTCTTCAACCCTGCCCGCCAGTCATTCCGTTGCGAGGTTAAAGGGATCACCTACCACAACCTTGAGGTTGTCCAAAAAGCGGGGCAATGGCGCGCGGTCGTTACTTTTGATGTGTAAAACGGCAACATCCAATTTCCCTTCAAGTTGAATTTGCCTGCCTCTTTGTGATAAGGAAATTCAGAAAAGGAGAGAAAACATGACTTCGTCAAACATACAAAACATCGGGTTTATCGGCGCGGGGAAAATGGCCGAGGGGATTATGAAGGGACTTATCAAAAGCGGGGTAATCCATTCCGAAAAAATTTTTGCCTCGGATATTGACCCTGACCGCCTGTCCTGGCTTTCCCAGACCTATGGGATAAAATCCGCTGCCAGCCTGGAAACGGTTCAAGCCTGCGATGTTGTCTTTTTCGCCGTCAAACCCCAGCAGGCCGATAGCGTTTTTGAAGAACTGAAAGCAATATCTTTAGACGGCAAGCTCATTCTCTCCATCATGGCGGGCGTTCCAACCCGCCGTATTGAAGAGGGGTTAAAAACGGGCGTTCATGTGATTCGTATCATGCCCAACATCGCCGCCACGGTTCAGGCGGCGGCCTCTGCCTTCTGCCTCGGGAAATGGGCAACGGCGGACGATGCCGCCCTGACCCGCACGCTTCTTAAAACCTTTGGCACAGCGGTTCAGGTAGAAGAGAAACACCTCGATGCCATCACGGGACTCAGCGGGAGCGGGCCGGCATATGTCTTTGCCTTTATCGAGGCCCTCGCCGACGGCGGCGTGCGAATGGGACTTTCCCGCGACACGGCCCTGACCCTTGCCGCGCAGACCGTTAAGGGGGCCGCCAAAATGCTTCTTGAAACGGGAGACCATCCCGCCGTCCTGCGGGACAGGGTGACCTCTCCCGCCGGGACCACAAGCTACGGTCTCGCGGAAATGGAAAAATACGGGTTTAAAAATGCCGTTATCCAGGCGGTTGTCCGCGCGACAGAGCGGTCAAAAGAACTGGGACAATAATCAACCGAAGGCAATCTACGCCAGGTTAAAGAAGCCAAAAAAAAGCCCGCGGAGAATATCTTCGCGGGCTTTTTCGGGTTAAGGTTCGTTTTAAAAGGTGTAATTCAATCCCACGTTGAAGACCCAGAGAGATCCGTCCGCGTCGTAAAGATACGGTTCGTCATCCGTGTACTTCCGGTAGGTTACCACACCCGCCAGAGCCAAGGCCTTATAGAGCTGCACATTGCAACCCAGGGAACACTCGAACCGGCTCTGGTCCAGATCGGAATAATCGCTGAACCCGCTGAAATCAGGGTTGAATCCCGCCTGCCATGCAGGAGAAGGATTGTTCCACGTGGTATAACCCGCTGGAGGCCCGGAAAAACGGACCGAATTAAAATCCGCTTCTGATTTCGAATAGGAGACATCGAGATTCAGACTCACGCGCTTGACAGGTGTAAAGAGTGCGGAGGCATAGAGGACATGGTTTTTAATCGTATAGTCATTGTCGCTATATATGGAGCCAACCTGGCTCACCATTGCCTGGCCGCCTCACCCACCGAAGAGATCGGTACAAATGGTGCTGCTGTCTTGCTCGTACTGGTAGTTATACCCCAGCGAAAAGCTGAGCTTCTTCATCGGCATGTACCAGAAGTTAACACCCGCCATATAGCGGTCGGAGTCCCAGTTGCTGTGGTCATTATCCTGTTTCTGATACTGGAACAGCCCGTTAATCGACATATTGGTCTTCGGCATGTAAGTCGCCGACAGTTTAATCTCATGTGAACTCTCAGGCATATTTGACCTGTCGTTCAGGCGATACTCCGCATCAAACACCTTGTAGTAAGGTGTTTTCCCAACATTTAAATCCTGAACCGCCTGGCAGGAGCCTCCAACATTGGTAAACGGGTCGTTAATATTCTTATAGGTATAGCCTACCCGGTATTTCCACTTCATGCTGGGACGTCCATTGACTGCCAGCTTCAATGTATGGGCCATGGTGTCCGTGTCACCACCTCGGGTTACCGCGTAGTTGTCCCGATCTTTCTTGTCACACTCGTATCCTGCACGGATTGTCGTGCACCGGTTCAACCGGTAGGCCGCGTCCAGGTTAAGTGTGGTTTGCTCCCGATCAATGACCGATTCACGTGTGAAGCTGAAGTTATCTGTTAGCTTATACGCAGGGTCTCCCGGCACGAAATGATTTTCAACCGTTACGTAGGCGTCATCGCTGTCGATATTAATATACCGTGCCCGCGCTGACACTGTCAGTCTGCGTTTCAGGAAATCCTTGGTCAGCCTGAAGTTGTAAGCCTGCTGATCTACATCAAGACCGTTATAGTTGTCTTTCATCGTGGAGTTGACATAAGATCCGTAAGCCGTAGTCTCCGAAGGCAGATCCGCATGCAGTTTCAATACATGAGTTTTCTTTTCTGAATCAGGAATCAGGTTCCGGATACTATCAACATTCACCATGTCTAAACGGCCGGCAAACATTGCCGTTTTTTTGGCGGAGGGTGTTTTTACGTCGTCATAGTGAATCGTCTCCGTCGAGGCATTATTGTCGAACTGCCGGTCTGTATAGGTATAGTCTATTGTCACGACGCCGAGCTTGAGGGTTGCTCCCACTGAGAGATCGTTGGTGCTTTGATCAATCCGGTTCCCATAACCCACGATATGACAGGGTGTACACTTTCCTGTCATCACTGTTCCCTGCTTCCAGCCCTTGCGGAGTTCGTTTCGCCATCCGGCGTGAAAGGACAGGGCCGGAAAGGATGGGATGGTTACTTTGGTATTCATATCGGTCAACTGTCGGTAGATTTGATAGTTCTTCCCCGGTTGTTGATCCGTATATTTCCATTTCTGAGCACCTTCCAGTTCCCCGTGCGATGAATAAATGGGATTCACCACCATTTTCCCATTCAGGGTATCCTGAAACAAGGTATCATGTCGGGTCCGGTGAACGAACTTATTATAATCTACCTTGAACCTTACCACCCTGCTGATATCCAGGTCAAGATTTCCCGCGTTGTCGTCACTGGTGGTGTATCGTCCGTTTAAGTCAATAAAGTTCTTGCCGAAGGACCCGGTATATCCAAAAAGCCCCGTGGGACTTCCGCCGGTGTCGTCATACTCGGCTACATTAGTCTTTGAATCATCCGTACTGGTGCTGTAAAATCCAGCGCCCACTTTCAACCGATAGGCCTTCTCCGCCTTTTTGTCGCCGGCGAAGGCAGACCCGAGGGAAAGGGTGCAGATAAATACAGCGGCAACCAGCAGGATCAGGTGTGAACGTCTCATGAGTCTCCTCCTTCTCTCTGGTGATTGTTGTCTTTTTCTATGCGTGTTTAACATGATTTTTCTCCGCATTTGTATTTACCTCGTTAACGCCTTTCCCTGACTCGGTGTCGACAGCGACGGCAGGTCGGACCCGTGAATCTGGCCGTGACACTGGGTGCATCGTGTTCCCATTGCCATCTGCGCGCTGTGAGGATTGGGTTTTACCCGGTTCCCTGTTACTGGATCAGGTGAATTAAAGATCGCGTGAAAGTGCAGATGGTGGCACTGCAGACACAAGAACGGTTCATTCTGCTTCAGCAGGTTGTCCGCCACGGTCCCATGCGGGTCGTGACAGATCGTGCAATCTTCCATCACCGGGGCGTGCTCATAAGTAAACGGCCCCTGTTTGTCCGCGTGGCATTTCAGGCACAGATCGTTAATCCGTTCATCTGTCTTCAGGTTGTGCAGGCTACTGCCGTGATTCTCATGACAATCCGAGCACTTCATTTTTCCTTCTCGCACCGGATGGTGAGAGGGATAGTTTTCCTTCGCCCGAATATCCGCGTGGCACTGGTAACAGAGTTCCGGTTCCGCCATCTTTAAGGTTCCCTTGGCGGGATCCTGGTGGATTTTGTGACAATTCGTACAGGTAACGTCGTTGAGGGCATGCTCATTTCCGCGCCAGTCCATGGTGACACTGTCGGTATGACACTGGAGGCAAATAGCTGATGCCTCTCCCGGCGTAATAGCGCCTTCCTGACCCACATTGGAAAAACGGATGATTTTTGCGACATCTCCGTCATTTTCAATGTGGACGCTTCCGGGACCATGGCAGGATTCGCATCCCTTCTTTCCCTTCACCTCGAAATCAGCAAGCCTGCCGTGAATCGTTCCCTTGAAGGCCTTGACCAGGTCTTCATGGCAGTCGGCGCAGGCGTCGGTTCCCTCATAGGTCGCTCCCTTGATTGTCACAGGCATCTTAATCATCGCCTTGCTCTTCCCCTTCATGGAAGCGCAAGTCCCCATGACCATCGCCACTGATACAATCAGCACGAGAATCATCAGGGTTTGAATGGTACTTCGCTTCATTAATTCCTCCTTCTTTTCAATACGACTAAAACCTGTGGTTACTTTCTCTTCTCGTTAATCCCTGATCCATCTCTGAATCAATGCTTTCCGTCACCTCCTTCCATACCAAATTCCCCGTCTCGTTTCTAACAAATCAAAGGCCTCGCGGCCTTTCTTAGACACACAACGGAGTTTATTAAATTACCAAAAACCAATCCAACATTAGGATTCCTTCATATTATAGTAAAAAAATTCACAATTGCAAGCTTTTTTATCAATTTTTTCTATAATACTTTTTCCAGACTGTCCTGCCCCGGCCATCGGGACAGGCGCAGACTTATTTCCCTGCCTTTTCCAACGGCTGGCCTTCAACAGCCCCTTGACACGCGGGAAACCCTCTGTTACAACACGGCCAATAAATTTACAGGAGGATATTGTTATGGCAACAGAAGTAACCGTTCCAATGGTTGGAAAAATTGTGAGTGTAGAGGTAAACCCTGGCGACGCTATCAGTGAAAACGACCCGGTCGTGATTCTTGAAGCGATGAAAATGGAAATGCCGGTTCCCGCCCCCGCGACAGGAACTGTTAAGGAGATTCTTGTTAAAGCAGGTGATGAGGTTGAAGCTGAAAAGGTTATCGCCCTTATCGAATAGCTGACGGAGGTCGTCATGGGTTTTAATTTCATTACATTTGACCAAAAAGACAAGGTTGCGACCCTGACCATCAACCGCCCTCCCTACAACGTGCTGGACATCCCCACGATGAAGGAGATGAACGAGGCACTCGCGGAGGCCCGGGGGATGGCGGGTATCAGCGCCCTCGTTATTACCGCGACGGGTTCCAAGGCCTTTTCGTCGGGTGTGGACGTCAGGGACCACACCCCTGATAAAATGGACGAGATGATCCGGGTTTTTCACCAGATTTTTCGTTCCCTGCTGTCTTTTAACATCCCCACCGTTGCCGCCGTTAATGGTGTCGCGTTAGGCGGGGGATGCGAAGTGGCCTCTTTTTGCGACCTTGTTGTGGCATCCGAACATTCAAAGTTTGGCCAGCCTGAAATTATGGTTGGGGTCTATCCCTCCATGGCCGTTGCGTGGTTTACGAAGATCATCGGCATGAAACGCGCCTTTGAACTCCTGCTCACGGGAAAAACGATTGACGCGAAAACAGCCTGTGATTACGGGCTTGTCAACCAGGTTATCCCTGACGGAGAATACGAGCAGGGCCTCGAGGCCTTCCTCGCGGAGCTTACCGGTAAAAGTTCGGCTGTTCTGAAATGGTGTAAAAAAGCCATCATGAGCGGGCTGGATGTTCCTTTCGAAAAGGGGCTGTCCGCCTCAGAGGTTATTTACCAGTACGCGCTGATGGGGACCAAAGACGCGGGGGAGGGGTTGAAGGCCTTCCTTGAAAAGAGAAAACCTGTCTGGCAGGAAAAATAACCGCTACTATCCCGGGGAAATCAATGTCGATGATTGTCGCAGGAGTTGACGCGGGGTCTTTGTCCGCTGAGGCCGCGCTTGTAAATGAGAAAAAGGAAGTTATTGCTACTTCAGTTCTTCCACTGGGAGGGTGCAGCCTGAAGGCCTCCGAGGAGGCTCTCAAGGCTGCCCTGTCCCAGGCCGGCCTCGCCATGGAAGATTTGACTTATATCGTCGCAACTGGCTGCGGACGGGAAATTTCCCCGCACGCCAACGCGCGCGTCACCGAAATCACCTGTATCGCACGTGGGGCACACAGTCTTGTTCCCTCCTGCAGGGCGATTATTGATATTGGCGGGCAGGATACCAAGGTTATCCGCATCAATGAAAGAGGCATCGTCACTGAATTTGATATGAACGACAAATGCGCCGCAGGAACAGGCCGTTTTCTGGAGGTCATGGCCAACGCCCTCGATGTCGGCCTGGAAGAAATGGGGCAGAAATCCCTGACGTATCAGGAAGATATTCAGATAAGCAGCGTCTGCACGGTTTTCGCGGAATCCGAGGTCATTTCCCTCCAATCACAGGGGAAACCGGTCAATGACATCCTCCGGGGCATTCACGGGGCCATCGCCGATCGCACCATTGGCCTTCTTGAGCGCGTCGGTGTCGAAAAGGATGTTGTGATGACCGGCGGGGTAGCCAAAAATATCGGCGTGGTTCGGGCAATCGAGGAAAAGCTCGGGCTCACCCTTCTTATCCCGGAGGAACCTCAGGTCGTCGGTGCCATCGGTGCCGCGCTCATTGCCCTGCAAAAGGCCCGGATCCGTCAGGCCACCTGATATTTAATCAATCTGGTTTATACTGCTGGTCGTTTAACCCCCCCCAAAAAAAGCGTAATTTGCCTGTTTCATTATTTTGTTTTCTTCATCTTTTATATTTCGACTTTTCGCCCTGATGGCCACAAGCGGCGCGGGCATTTATATTGACCGGAAGGGATTTTTGAGCTATAGTTAGTGCAATGTCAGTTTCTCCAAAAATAGACGTCATTTCCGAGGAGGAATCTATTTACAAATCATTTCATTTAAAAAGGGGTTGAAATATACACCAAAAAGGAGGGAAGTATGTCAAAATGGATCCTGTGGTTTGACGAGATAGGCCTGGTTGATCTGCCGCGCGTGGGCGGAAAAAACGCCTCTCTCGGGGAGATGTACCGGGAACTTTCATCGAAAGGAGTCAGCATCCCTTACGGTTTTGCCATCACCGTTGATGCCTATCATTATATCCTGGACAGTTCCGGGATGAGAGATAAGGTTGACAGCTATCTTCACGACCTTGATGTGGATGACATGGAAGCCCTTCGTATTGCCGGCAGCCGTATCCGGCAAACCATTCGGGAAATTAAACTTCCGGAGGATTTAAAAGCGGAAATTACGAGCGCCTATCAAAAATTATGCGACCGATACGGGGCCGATACGGACGTCGCCGTTCGTTCAAGCGCCACGGCGGAAGACCTCCCGGACGCGAGTTTTGCGGGACAGCAGGATACCTATCTGAACATCGAAGGCCCGCTGAACCTCCTGGAAGCCTGCAAGAAGTGCTTCGCGTCCCTTTTTACAAACCGGGCAATTGCCTACCGTGATCACCAGAATTTCAGCCATTTTGACGTCGGTCTTTCCATTGCCGTTCAGAAGATGGTCCGATCGGACCTTGCGTCTTCCGGGGTCATGTTTACCCTGGACACTGAATCCGGTTTCAGGGATGTTGTCTTCATCACCGGGTCTTATGGACTTGGTGAAAACATCGTTCAGGGCATTGTCAACCCCGATGAATTTTATGTCTTTAAACCAACCCTTGAAAAGGGATATCGGTCTATTATTCAGAAATATCTTGGAAGAAAAGAATTCAAGATGATCTATTCGATGGATGGTGCCGACAAGACCAAGGACGTGCCCGTACCCCAGCAGGAACGCGATGCCTATATTCTCGAGGATGATGAAATTCTTCAGCTGGCCAAATGGGCAACCATCATAGAAAAACACTACTCGGGACTGCATAAACGGGATTGCCCCATGGATATCGAATGGGCAAAAGACGGCATCACCAAGGACCTTTTTATTGTTCAGGCACGCCCCGAAACGGTGAAGTCGCGCGGCAATGAACTCGTTCTGGAAAGTTATGAACTCAAGGAAACGGGCGACCGCCTCCTTGTGGGGAAGAGTGTCGGAGAAAAAATAGGTGTCGGAAAGGTTAACGTTATCCAGGATGTCAATGAGATCGGGCGTTTTAAGGAAGGCGAGGTTCTCGTAACGGAAATGACCGATCCCGACTGGGAACCTATCATGAAAAAGGCTGCCGCGATTGTGACCAGCCGGGGCGGACGAACCTGTCATGCCGCGATTATCTCCCGGGAGCTTGGTGTGCCCTGTGTCGTCGGAACAGGCAACGCCTGTGAGGTTTTAAAGGATTATGAGTATGTGACGGTCTCCTGCTCGGAAGGGGAAACAGGGTATGTTTATGAGGGGCAGTTGAAGTATGATATTGACCGCGTCAACCTTGAAAGCCTTGAACGTCCCAAAACCCAGATCATGATGAACGTGGGAAACCCCGACAACGCCTTTGCCCTCTCCTTCATCCCGAATGACGGGGTCGGCCTGGCCCGCGAGGAATTTATCATCAGCAATTACATCCAGATACACCCCCTGGCCCTTTCGAGATTTGACACCCTTACGGACAAAGACGTTATCGATAAAATCAAAAAAATTACGCGCGCCTACGCGGACAAGAAACAATTTTTTATCGACAAGCTCGCCCGCGGGATTGCCAAGATAGGCGCGGCCTTTTACCCCCGGGATGTCATTGTCCGGCTCAGCGATTTTAAGACGAATGAATACGCGAACCTTATCGGCGGCAGACAGTTTGAACCGGAAGAGCACAATCCCATGCTTGGCTTCAGAGGGGCTTCAAGATATTATGACCCGGAATACAAAGACGCGTTTGCCATGGAATGCGCCGCTATCCTAAAGGCACGTAATGACATGGGGCTGACAAATATCAAGGTTATGGTTCCCTTCTGCAGGACGCTTAAGGAGGGGAAAAAGGTTCTGAAGGTCATGGAAGAGTATGGCCTCAAACAGGGGGAAAACGGCCTCGAGGTTTACGTGATGTGCGAGGTCCCCAGTAATGTCATCATGGCGGAGGAGTTCTGCCAAATCTTCGATGGTTTTTCCATCGGCTCCAATGACCTCACCCAGCTTACACTGGGACTGGACAGGGATTCTGCGAATATCGCCCACATCTTTGATGAACGCGACCCGGCCGTGAAACGGATGGTCAAAAATGTTATCGAAACCACCCGCAGAAACAATGTCAAGATAGGAATTTGCGGCCAGGCACCCAGTGATTACCCTGAATTCGCTGAATTTCTTGTAGAGTGCGGTATCAACAGTATCTCACTGAACCCGGACACGGTCATTAAAACGACAAAGGCGATTCTGGAAGTTGAAAAGAGGCTCAACAAGTCTTAAGCATAAACCGATGCGTGTTTTGCTGCATATCTGCTGCGCGAATTGCGCTGTGTTCCCCCTAACCCTCCTGAGGGAAAGGGGGGATGAGGTTTATGGGTTCTTTTTCAATCCAAACATTCATCCCTTTCTTGAATACCAAAAAAGGATGGAAGCGGTGGTATCAATGGAGAAGAAGTTTTCGCTTCCCGTTATTTACCGGGACGAATACCGGCTTGACGAGTTCCTGAGAAATACTGTCTTCAGGGAGGCCCTGCGATGCCGTTACTGCTACCACACAAGACTAAAGGCGACCGCCCAGGTCGCCAAGCGCGGCCATTTTGACGCCTTTACATCCTCTCTCCTCTACAGCAAACAGCAGCAGCATGCCCTGATCGCGGAAATCGGTGAGAGTGTTGGAAGGGAACGTGGGGTTCCGTTTTTATACGAGGATTTCCGCAAGGGCTGGAAAAAAGGCATCACCCTGTCTCAAGACGCCGGATTCTATCGCCAGCAGTATTGCGGCTGCATCTACAGCGAGCGGGACCGATTCCTCGGCAGGAACAGACTCTCATCCCGGAAAAACAAAAAGGACACGCCAGCATCCTGACGCGTCCTTTTTCTTCTACCAGGGCCACCTTGTTTAGGGCTGAACCTTATCGCCTATTTCAACTTCTCTGTCAGACCCTAAAACTACGGCCGTTGCGGTTTTGGCTTGTGTGGCAAGGACAAGAAGAGAGCCAATCTTGTGACTGGGCGGCGGGGTAACCTTTTCTGCGGGATGGTAGGGATTTTCAACCGTCGGGCAGTCTTTATAAATGGAAAGTTTACTCCCCTGATGGAGACCGTCCGCCTCCCCTTTGTCGATATACAGAATTCTGCTTACACCCTCCATCATACACCCTTCCTTCATGCTGAGAATACGACCCCGCAGGGGCTTCTTAAACGGCGTAATCACCAGTTTTTCCGGCCAGTGCCGGAATCGTGCAATGGGATCCCCTTTGGATATTTCGGTATAATTGTAGAGAATTTTCGCGAAACAGAACCGTCCCTCCACGCGATAAACCTCGAGTTCACCGCCAAGCTGAATCTGATAACTTTTTTGGCATTTCTTGACAGCAACCTCTTTGATATATGTAAAGGTGCTGAAATGATCCCCGGGTAAAACCGTTTGACCTTCCCTGGCATAAAAACAAAGGTCTTTCGGGAACGCGTTCATCGGCGTATTGTCCTTATTGGTCAAAACCCGCCCCACTTCCTTTATCTTTTTCGGAGAGATAAACCCTTCCGCGTGAATATTTCTGTAAATAAAAATGGGAGGCGCTGCTTTTCTGATAACAGGTTCTACAACCTTCGGCCTGGCAGAAGCGGCTTCCTGAGGAATCCGTCTGGTGGGTTCGGCAGGGGCCGGTGCCTTCAGGCGCACCTTATTCCCGGGATAAATCCAGTGCGGATTTTGGATGGTGGGATTAAGGGCCCAGACCCTGGGCCATAAAAAAGGATTTTTGAGAAATTTCCCCGAGAGGTCCCACAGCGTATCTCCGCCGGTAACCTGGTAGGCCCTCAGGTATGTCCCCAGGGCAAGAAAGAGCGTGAGACCGATGATGAGACAAAAACCTATGGCGCTAATTCTCCAAATACGCCGTTTCGAAGCAGTGAGTTTCATGACAAACCCCTTTTCATTAAACGGTTGCTTTTCCAAACACTACCTATTATATCGGAATGTAATAGAATTTATTTAGAATGTCAAGGAAGGTTTTTTATTTGTTTAGGAAAATTCGTCAGCAGAAATATTTTTACAGCATGGATCCAACCGTTTTTCTAAAACAGTCCAAGGTTTTTTAGGTCTCCATGCCATACGTAAAAAATTTACGGCCCTCAGGGGCCACTCACCAGAAACCAGATTCCAAACACACCAAAGGTCAGCAGGGCAAGGAATCCAAGCGGCGGCATCATGATCCTATAAACCTCTTTCAAGTCGGCCTTGAAGTAATCCTTCGTCAGCACAAGGCAGAGATGGACCGGGGAAGCCAGCACACCAAAATAGCCAAAGGCATAGGCCAGCATCATATAGGCCAGGAAATGGTCGTGCGCAACAAGCGGAATAAGAAAAGGAAATGTGATTCCCACATAAGCCATGGCAACACCTGTCATCGCACCAATTAAAAAAGGAATCAGGGTAAAAACCAGCAGAAGAGGAATCCCCATCCCTGACAATTCACGCGATAAAATAGCAGAGGCGCTGGTCGCCTGAAGCATGCCCTTAAAGGCAAAAACACCCACGATAACAAGAAGAATCTGGGGCTTGAAGGCCTCCCTGAGGATGATCTTTATCTGATGCCAGGGAATCCGGTAGATAACAAACATGCCGGTAACTACCCCAAAAAATGAAAGGAGAAGATCGACACCGAAACCAACGGCAAGAAGGATTACAACGGAAAGCGGAAAAACCGTTTTTGCAAAAGCCAGGGCCGATGACGCTTTTGGTGTCCGCTGAGGCGATGGATGAGAAGGGGCTAAAGCACCTCGCGGAAACCCGAAAACCCATCCGAGCCCAACAGCGAGAGCCGTAAGGGGCAGATTCATGAAAAATATCTTCTGTATTTTTATCCCGAGGATCGCGGCTGCGAGGATAACCGCCGGATAGGTGGGAAATATATACTCCCAGATATGCCGAAACCAGTAATTCAAAAAGGTCTTTCGCTCCGGGGACAAATTCAGGGAATCCGAGGAAGGAACAATCATCGGCGCGGAGAGCAAAGCGCCGCCCATAATGGGAATCAGGCCCATCAGGGAAGGGAAAATTGCGATAATGTAGCGGTCATCTGACAAAAGGGCGCGCAGAGAGGTAATCATGGTATCCATCCTCCCCGTTACATCCAAAATCGCGCTGAACAACAGGATAATCTGCACAATCCCGATAATCTTAAGCATCCGGATATTCCCCGAAAGGGACACAAAAACCATCGCCGCATTGACGGGGGGGTATTGCCAGAAAATTGCCGTCACGAGGCTGCCCACCAGGAAAACCCAGAAAAGAGGGAATTTTTTCGCGATAAGAAAAATCATTCCCCCGAAGAGAAAAAGAAATTTTATCAGGACCATCTGACCTCCCTGAAACCCGCCTTTTCCACCCTACCGCTGTCAGTTCCGGCGCGTTAGCGGCCCTTTATGAAACGCCGCGAGGGGGCAGCTCGAACATTTCGGCTTTTTCCCGCAGAAGGTTTTTCCCGTTTCAACAATCAGGGCATGATATTCATTATAAAAAGCAACATTACAGGCAAGATGGCGCATGAAAAATTCCTGCGTTTCCTTATAGGAAGCGTCTTCGGGGATAAGGTGATGTCGGCCGAATATCCGCCGCGTATAGGCATCCACAACAAAAAAGGGTTTCTCCAGGGCGTAAAGCAGGATACTGTCGGCGGTTTCTTCGCCTATCCCGTAAACGCCAAGGAGCTGTGCGCGCAAATCCTCCCCATCGTGCGCTGCCATTTTGTCAATTTTTCCGTCAAAGGCATTATAAAGAAAATTTATGAAGGCCTTAAGGCGCCGGGCCTTGATATTATAATATCCTGAAGGGCGTATCCACATCGCCAGTTTCTTTTCAGAAATTTCCTGAAGGCGGCGTATGGACAGGGCATTTTCATTCTTGATGTTTTGAATCGCTTTTTCCACATTGGTCCACGCCGTGTTCTGTGTCAAAATCGCGCCAATCATAACCTCAAAGGGGCTGTCCGCCGGCCACCAGTTTCTTGGACCAAAATACGTGCGCATTAACGCGTATGCCTTCAGAAGTATTGCCTGGATTTCCGGGTTTGTTTGCATTGTGTTTACCTACCCCCGACAAAATTCTTTGTCAATTCCCTTCCCCTTTTTTTTCATTTATGGTAGTAAATTATTTTTGATGGCTATGAAAAAGGTCAAGAGGCCGCAAAACCAGCAGCGCAGACAGAAAATGGGTATTTGTCCGTGGGATACGGCATCTCAACCTATTCGCGAAGCGCGTGATTTTTCCCGAAGTCATCATCTCACCCCTCCCCCACAATCTTTTTACACAAGGAGACAGCCATGAAAAATTTTCATCTGATAGCGCATCCGCTTATCAAACACAAACTGACCTACCTGCGGGACATTCACACCTCCAAGAAAAAATTCCGGGAGCTGGTGGAGGAACTTTCCATGTTGATGGCCTACGAAGTTACAAAGGACCTGCCTCTCGAAGACAAAGAAATTGAAACACCCCTTGAAACGATGACCGGGAAGGTCATCCGTGGAAAGAAAATGACCATTGTCCCCATTCTCAGGGCGGGCCTCGGCATGGTGGACGGAATTATCAACCTGATCCCGTCAGCCCGTGTGGGGCACATCGGGCTGTATCGTGACCATGACACCTTCAAACCCGTGGAATATTATTTCAAGGTGCCTCAGCAGCCTGAAGACAGGGATTTTCTGCTTGTTGACCCCATGCTTGCGACAGGTGGTTCCGGTGTTGCCGCCATCTCTTACCTGAAAAAGATCGGCGCTAAATCGATTAAGTTTCTTTGCCTCGTGGCCGCCCCGGAGGGCGTGACCGCCATGACCGAAGCCCATCCGGATGTCCCCATTTTCGGCGCGGCGCTCGACCGGGAGTTGAATGAACACGCCTATATCCTCCCGGGACTCGGGGACGCGGGAGACCGGTTGTTCGGAACAAAATGAGCCTGACATCCGAAAATAAGTGCTTTGTCTGCGGGACTGAAAACAGGGGTGGACTGCGCCTCTCCTTTGACATTGATAAAGGCGAAAAGACCCTGCGGACGATCTTTGTCCCCTCGGCAACCTATCAGGGGTGGGACGGAATTGTCCATGGCGGCATCCTTTCCACCCTTCTTGATGAAGCGGTTGCCAAACTTGCCTTTGAACTGGGTTTTGACGCCGTTACCACACGTCTGACTGTGACCTTTCGAAAGGCCGCTGAAATCGGGAAACCGCTTTCCGTCTTCGGCGAGATCACCCGTATTACTCCGCGTGTGATTGACGGCGTTTCCCGGATTACGAACGCGTCACAAGCCCTCGTTGCGGAAGGGAAGGTCCGACTCCTGCGGGTCTCAAACCTGACACACTAACAAAAAAACGGGCCATCCGCGTTTCACGTGGGCCGGGAATTGCCAGACGCACAAAACCCATTAAACATCATGCCGCCTGGGGTTTTTCTTCTTTCCACAGCATAAGATTCCGGATATAGATAAAAATCCCCACACCCTGACCAAGGATAAAAACGGGGTCTCTTCGATGAAGGGCATAAACAAACAGGATGCTGCTTCCGACCAGGGAAAGATACCAGAATACCTTTGGGATGGTACTCCTTTTCTTTTTTTCAGAGACAACCCATTGAACGATAAACCTTGCGCTGAAAATTCCCTGCGCGATGAATCCGATGACAATCCAGATATCCCAGCTTATTTTCATTAAATCTCCTTAATACGATGCACAATCCATCGCTTCTTCATCCACCTGACGACAAGCAGGTCCAGAAAAGGCGAAACAAGCCTGTTCCAGAATCCATATTTTGAATTTCCGAATTTCCTCGGGTGGTGTGACACAGGAACCTCCACAATACGGGCACCTTCCATCCGCAGCAAAACCCCTAAAAACCGGTGCATCCCCTTGAACATTTTGATATTTTTAACATACCGCGCCTTGTAGGCCTTGAGGGAACATCCCGTATCATGAATGGGATCATCAAGGGCTTTTTTACGCACAAAATTCGCAATCTTTGAGGAAATTCTCTTGAGAAACGGGTCACGGCG
>JANTFN010000017.1 GCA_024763435.1 Thermodesulfobacteriota bacterium
CGTTTTCTCAACATCCTTGTCAATCCAGATAATCGTGGCCCCTTCAAGGTGAAAGCTTTTGGGGTTATCAATTTCCAGGGTTGCCGCAATCTTGAACCCGGCAGGACAATCCTCACACAAATCACTCCCCGGACCTATGAATTTTTTCAGGACTTTGTAGCCAGCGAGGTCCTTGAGCTTTCTGCCTCTTAAATCCTTCTCGGGTTCATCCCACGCAAGGCGTATTCCCTTGTCAATCTTTTGAATTTTGAGATTTTCCACCGCGCGCGGGACAAAGGCATCCATCGGTATGGGCCTTCCCTTTTTTCCGCATCCCCCGCTCACTATTAAAAACACGGCCAGTCCCGCAACCGCCATCACCCCCGCGAACCGTTTCTTATGTCTCTCCATTACACCCTCCTTAATGTTTCTGTACTTGTGCCCGCAGGTTTTTGTGCCCTTGGGTGCCCGCGCCTTTCGAGTAAAAATATTTCCCCGTGCTTTACCATATCTTTCGTCCCGACTCAATTCTCATTACCAAAAAAGCAAAGGCCGTTAATCAAAAATCCGGCAAGTCCCTGACAGGTAACCTGCCTGTTCTGCCTTATTTTTTCTCCGAATGAGTCTCCCTGTTTTTCAGATAGTTATTTTCGGCAAATTCAATTTGTTCCATGACGGCCGACCTGCCTGTCATTCCAAATCCCGACCGTTGATCGACCCCTTTGTCAATGGCTGTGACTTCAAGGGCATCCTTCTCGAAAAGAGGAGAAAATTTCTGAAGCTCCTCTGTCGTATAAGCGGAAAGGGCCTTCCCGTTTTCAATAGCATGGGCCACAAGCCTGCCCACGATAGCATGGGCGTCCCTGAAGGGGATTCCCTTTTTTGCCAGATAATCCGCCAGGTCGGTTGCCTGCAGGTATCCCCAGGCCGTCGCTTCCGCCATTCTTTCGGGAATTGCCTCAAGCCCCTTTACGAGCAGCACGGCCACGGAGATGGCGGCCTTCACGGTATCCACTGCATCGAATAAGGGTTCCTTGTCCTCCTGAAGATCCCGATTATAGGTCATGGGAAGCCCCTTGAGGACCGTCAGCATGGCCATCAGGTGACCAAAAACCCGGCCGCTTTTACCCCTGATGAGCTCCGCGCCGTCCGGATTTTTCTTCTGGGGCATCATGCTGCTCCCGGTCGTCAGGGCATCCGGGAGTTCAATAAACCGGGCGTAAGCGCTGTTCCAGATAATCAAATCCTCTGAAAAGCGGGAAAGATGCGCCATGATAAGCGCCGCGGCCGCTAAAAATTCAACCACAAAATCCCTGTCGGAAACAGCGTCCATGCTGTTTCTTGAAATTGCCTCAAACCCCAATTGATCCGCGACATACTCCCGATCAAGCGGAAAGGTCGTTCCGGAAAGGGCCCCGCTCCCAAGGGGAAGGACATTCACGCGTTTCAAGGCATCCGACAGGCGCTGACTGTCCCGGCGGAGCATCTCCACATAGGCCATCAGATGGTGCGAAAACCGTACCGCCTGGGCATGCTGAAGGTGGGTCAGGCCCGGAAGAATAACATCAATATACTGTTTTGCCTTCTCGATAAAGGCGGTCATGAGACCGCTTAAAAGAGATTGTATTTCCAGGATGCTATCTCTCACATAGAGGCGAAGATCGGTCGCAACCTGGTCATTCCGGCTGCGCGCCGTGTGCATTGCCCCGCCGACAGGGCCTGTTTTTGAAATCACACACGCCTCAACCGCCATGTGGATATCTTCCCAGGCGGGATCAAATTCAATTTTACCTGCCGCTATTTCCTCGCGGACCTTCTTCAGCGCCTGAATAATTTTATCTCCGCTTTCTTTCGGGATAATGGCCTGTTTTACCAGCATCCGACAGTGCGCGATACTCCCCGCGATATCCTGGCTGAACAACCGATAATCAAAAGACAGGGATTCCGAGAACACCTCAAATACCTCATCTGTTTCCGCTGAAAATCTGCCCTGCCACGGTTTTTTCTGCGTCATGATAACAATTTACCTCGAACCGAAAATAGCGGTACCCACCCGAACCATTGTCGCCCCTTCTTCTATCGCAACCTCAAAATCCGATGTCATCCCCATGGAAAGCTCGCCCATGGAAACACCTGGAATATTTTGGGCCGCTACCTTTTCGGCAAGCTGCCGCGTCCTGATAAAATAGGCACGTGCCGCTTCGGGCTCAGCGGTTATGGGAGGAATCACCATAAGCCCTTTCAGGGAAAGATGGGTCAGTCCCGACACATATTCCGCAAGTGGGATAAGGTCCCCTTCCAGGACCCCCGATTTCGTCGCTTCCTGCCCCACGTTCACCTCGATCAGGACATTCAACAGGCGACCTTCCAGTCCCGCCCGCCTGTTCAGGGCCTCGGCAATCCCGGTACTGTCAATCGTATGCACCCAGGAAAAGAGCGCGGCGGCAAACTTTGCCTTGTTCTTCTGCAAATGCCCGATAAAATGCCACGTTATCTCCCCGTTGATCCGGGGGATTTTATCCCTCGCCTCCTGGATATAGTTCTCTCCCAATTCGGTGGCGCCGGCGGCAATCGCCTCCTGTATGAGCGAAACTGGCTTCGTCTTTGAAACAGCGATAAGGCGAATCGCCTCCGGTCTTCTGCCCGCCTTCTCCGCTGCCCTGTTCATCCGGGCCCGAATTTCCGCCAACCGGTCTGCCAGGGTGTTCATCAATTCTTCTCCCAGAGAGACACCACGCCCTCTTCTTCCAGGAGAGAAATAACCTCCGCCAGCGGAAGCCCGACGACGTTTGTGTAGGATCCGCAAATACTTTCTATAAACATGGCCGCTATCCCCTGAATGCCATAAGCGCCTGCCTTATCCATCGGCTCCCCTGTGGCCACATATCCCGCGATCTCATGGGAGGTCAGCGGTTTCATCGTCACCACTGTCCGGCTCACGCCCGTACGCGTTCGGGATTCTCCGCGATGCCGCAGACAGAACCCCGTAAAGACCTCATGAGATCTGCCGCTCAAGCACCGAAGCATTCGGCAGGCATCCTCGGCATTCTCCGGTTTCTGAAGAACCTCCCCGCCAAACGCCACAATCGTGTCTGCCGCGAGTATCCAGTAATCCGGATACCGTTCTTCCACAAATGCCGCTTTTTGCAGCGCTAGGCGCACAACTTCCTGATCAACGGGGACCTCTGTGGAAAAATGCTCTTCAGTATGACTTTCCACAACCTGAAATGCAACCCCCGCTTTTGAAAGTAGCTGACGCCTCCGCTCTGAGGCAGACGCAAGAACAAGGCCTGTTTCCATGGATCAAAACTAAGATAAGTCACGCGGTTTGTCAAGGATTGTCAATCCCGGGATGGTCATCCGGGGTGTATTGCCGCTGGCGACACGTATAATCCATTTCCCCGCATTTAAGGGGAGACAGAAACACTTTTTCTGTTTATTTCCCTTCTCTCTCCCTTTAATCTCAAAAAATATCAGGAAAGATACAGGTCCTGGATGTGATGCGAAACGGCCACCGTCTTGGTGAAAATTTCCTCCGCGAGGGCAATGGGGAGCGACCCGGTTCCACAACTCGGTGTTATCATGGCATGTTTCAGAATTTCAGTCCGTTCAAACCCCTTTGCCTGAAGCCGTTCAAAAAGGGCCTCAAGGCGTTTCGTGAGGCTGAGATAATCTTCCTTCATCACGGTCTCATTTGTCGGAACAATCCCCCACGCGAGGATGCCCCCCCGGTCAAAAAAACGGCGAAGATGGTCCGCGTAAAGGGTGATTCCCACACCAAATTCATAGGCATCAAAATTAACGACATCCACCGTGGAATCCAGAATAACCGACCAGTCGGTATTACCGCAGCAGTGGACACCTGTCAGACAGTCAACCCCTTCGAAACACGCATTCAGGTATCCGATGACCTGTTCCCTGTCCATGTTCAGGTAGGCGGAGCCAAATGAAACCATGTAGGGTTCGTCAAAAAACATGAGATACCTGTCGGCCCGGACTGTTTCCCGCATACGGGCCTCCTGCCACGCCGCCTTCAGTTTCACCATTTTGACAACAACATCTTCCGCCATTTCATTGTAGATAATGGCCTTTCTGTCTTCATCCGTCACGGTCAGTCCCATACTGACAGGTCCCGTCACCTGCCCCTTGTAAATCGCCAAGTCCCCAGGATGAACCTCCCGGAGAATCTCCGGCATCTTATACAGTCCTTCCGCATAACCAGGCGCGATAGAAAAATAGGCCAGGTCGGAAGAAAGGACGTTTTCATAAAACACCTCAAGGGCCTCGGCCATTCGCGCCGTATCCACCCACATCCTTTCCGCGGTTTCATCGATGATGAAACCGGGAAACCCCTCGCTGTACTGGGCATACATATTTTCCCTGAACGACCGCTTCGGTAGCTGGGGCCAGAAGGGCGCTTCTTTCAGTGTCTCCGCGACAAAACGACACGCGTCTTCACTCTTTTCGTGCGGCATGCTTCCCACTCCTGTCGGGAGGGCGTTTGGGAAAAAAATCTTCTGTATTGTATTACTTTCCTGCATTATTTTCCTTCTCCTCGATTGTTTTTGCGTCACCCCTGTCTCTTCCGGCGCTCCGGGCCCAATGAAACAGAAGGGCGAGGGTTTGAGGTCCCGCGACACCATCCGGTTTCAACCCTGCCTGTTTCTGAAATATTTTTACAGCGTCCCGTGTTTCCGTGTTGAAACGCCCAACCGGCCCTTCAAAAAGGGCCAGCTTCCTGAGCCAGTGCTGCACATCCCGGACCGCCATGCCGGCTGCCCCCCGTTTGAGAGATCTCCTCCCGGCGGGCCAT
This sequence comes from Thermodesulfobacteriota bacterium, assembly GCA_024763435.1. Lineage (GTDB taxonomy): Bacteria > Desulfobacterota > S145-22 > S145-22 > S145-22 > JANTFN01. The sequence goes on from JANTFN010000017.1 coordinate 4,793, forward strand.
GGGTGAAGCCAGTAGGGGATGAAACAGCGTCCCGTCCATTTTGACAGCACAGACAGGTCTGCCGTCCTCCATGCCCCCCGTTGCCAGGTCTGGAATTGACCATCAGAGATATTTCTAAGGCAGAGCCACCCCATTCTGCCATCTTTTTCCGAAATATTGATTAAAAAAGGCGTGGAAAGCCTTGGGATATCACGCGGCGCCATCCTTACATCTCCCCAGAAAAGCCTTTCTCCAGGGGGAATCATGACTACGCTTTCAAGAAAAGACTTTAAAATTCCAGCAGGATAAAGCGTAAGGCGAACAACCGCCGTCTTTTCCAGGGTCTCTTTGGCAGGGTGTTTTTCCCTTACTGCCGGCAACTTTTTTTCTGCTGTAGCAACAGGGGCAACCGGCCTTACAAGTTTCGGGGTCTTTCCCTTGCTCCGTAGCAGCCACCACCCCGCAAAGGCAAGAACCACCAGAAAAATCCCGGCAAAGACAATGCGGGAAAAAGCGGAAAACCTCATGGGGGTAACATTTTTTTTGCGTCCGGGAACACGTCCTTCAAGACCGTCTTCCGCCTTCCGGATAAAGGAGGCATCTATATTAAAAATGCCTTCCCGGCTGGCATCTTCAAGGGCCTTTTCACACACGGCATTAATCATGCGGGGAATCCCCCGGCTGTAGCGGGAAATTCTTTCCAGGGCTTCCGGGGAAAATGAAAGGGCGCCATCCGCCCCCGCGACATTGAGCCGGTGATAAACATAGAGCGGAAGCATCGCCCTGTCGAGCGGTTCCAGAAAAACCCTCACACGAATCCGCTGGTCCAGTTGCGGAATCTTTCCGCTTTTCAGAAGCGTGTGAAATTCCGGTTGGCCCGCGAATAAAATCTGAAGGAGTTTTTCGGACGTGGTTTCAAGGTTGGAAAGAAGCCGCAGGTTTTCTAACAAATCTATGGGCAGATTTTGCGCTTCATCAAGGATAATCAGGGCATTTCGGCCCGCAGCGAATCGTTCTTCGAGGACCTCCTGAATGCGCGCCACCAGGCGGGGTGACGGTATGTTTTCCGGAACGGAGATGCCCCATTTGCGCAGGATGGCATAATACAGGGCCTCTTCACTAATAATGGGATAAAAAAGATAGGCAATATCCATCTCTGGAGAAAGGGTTTGCACCAGCTCCCGGCAAAGCAGGGTTTTTCCCGTTCCAACCCCGCCGACCATTTCAATAAAACCCTTGCGGCGCCGAATCCCATCGGCAAGCTGGTCCAGGGCCTTTTTGTGGACATTGCTGAGGAACAGATATCTTGGATCGGGCGTGACCTGAAAAGGTTCTTCCCTTAGATGGAAAAAATCAGTATACATTACGTGGAATCAGCTTACCACCTGACAAGGGCGCTTCCCCAGGTCAAGCCCCCGCCAAAGGCAACCAGGAGAACCCAGTCTCCTGCTTCAAGCCTCCCGGAACGTGCGGCCTCGTCCAGGGCAATAGGGACCGTTGCCGAAGAGATATTTCCGTATTTTTCGATGGTTACGAACACTTTTTCCATTGGGAATTTCAGCTTTTTCGCAAAGGCCTGAATAATCCGAAGGTTCGCCTGATGCGGGATAATCATTTTGATGTCTGAAAGGGAAAGCCCTGCTGCCGTCACGGCTTCTTCACAGGCCTCTGCAAACCGGATGACGGCCACCCGGAAAGACTCTCTCCCGCGGATCATTTTCAGGGTATGTCGCTTCTGATTAACCGACTCATGAGAAATAGGCGTCGTGGAAGACCCGCCACCGGGCATCAGCAGGGTTTTGCCTGCCGCTCCGTCGGTATGCAAATGAGTGGCAATAATTTCATGCCCATCGGGTTCCGTTGACAGCACGGCCGCCCCGGCACCATCCCCCCAGAGAATACAATTGGCCCGATCCGTCCAGTCCTGAACCCGTGTCATAATCTCGGAAGCCGCCACGAGGACTTGATTGCTTCCCCCCGCCTTCATGAATTTTTCAGCGACTGAAAGCGCGAAAATAAACCCGGAGCAGGCCGCTGTGATATCGAAGGAAATCGCTTTGGACGCATCCAGTCTGGCCTCAAGCCAGTTCGCCCCGGCAGGGCAATGGGTGTCTGGCGTAATGCTGGCCATGATAATCAGATCCAGCTCAGCGGAACGAACACCCGCCTCTTCCATGGCCTTAATTGATGCCTCAAAGGCAAGATCGGATGCTGCCTGGTCCGGCAGGGCCCGCCTTCGGGTTTCAATTCCCGTCCGTGTTTTGATCCACTCCGCGCTTATGTCGGCAAGTTTTGCTACATCATGGTTGCTGATAACTTCATCCGGTACATAAGACCCTGTCCCTTTGATAAAAATACGTGTCATCTCGGTCCCCACTCCTCTCGCTCGAAAATTATCACCTGACCTTTCGACTGCCAATTCAAACGCCAGGGCATGAAAAAAAACCTCAGGCTTGCATGCCCTGAAATATTCTCATATTTCAAAATACCCTGCAAGAAGGAAAAACGATGAATGTCTGCTCCCTCATGTTCCCACTGCACGAAGCCGGCGATGTCGGTCAGGGCGGCCTCCTTTACATTAATATGGTCATACAGGCCCCACAGGAGCCGGGTTCTGTGCATTCCACCCTGCGTGCTTCCGCCCGCGAGGGTCCATAGCGGCCGCCAGTTTCTTATGTAGCCTTCAAAGGTAAAGGGAAGAGGATCGGGGAAAGCCCACTTTCGTACATGTCTTCCCTGGACATCATGGAAAAGCGGCCACATATTCTGCTCTTTTATCCACCAGGATGCCCCAGCACACCGTTCCTTCAGAACCCTGCTCAGGATAAGAAAATGGGTATCCCGAATCTCAGTTTTTCCCGCCCAGTAGTGTTTTTCCTTAAAAACAGGCCAGAACCAGATTCTCTTTTCGTCCCAGCGATCTTTTTCATCCTTATTCCTGATTCTGTATTCATAAAAAGGGAAAAAACGCCACCAGTCAACCGTATCGCCCTCTGCTCTTGTAAAAAAAGGCCATGCGTCCCATCGATGATAGTGATACCTGTCATTTTGCATATCGCTAAAGATGGGCCATAAAACATGCGTTTCATGGAGATAGGGTTGCCGTTCCCGACGCCCGTAAAATGGAAAAAAAAATCTTGTTTCACTTGGGTTTTCCGTATCCAGATTCTTCCTGATATGGACAAAAAAAGGAAAGAGAAAAAAATCCTTCTGATAAACCCCTCTCTTTACCTGATGGCCCCAGAAGGGCCAGAAGCGCGATCCTTCGCCTTTCTCCCCTGAATAAGACGCAAAAAAAGGCCACAAATAATTTGTCTTTACCATCCCATCTTTTTCGGAACGGGCGTAAAGGGGCCAGAGAAAGAATCGAATATCTTTTTTGCCAAACCGGTTAACAAGGTGACCGTAAAAAGGAAATACGCCCCCATAAGTTTTTCCCTCAGGTGTCTTCCCCCAGAAAAAGGGAAAGAAGGCAAACCTTTCCTCGCCTTTTTTTTTGTATGAATCGGAACGATAAAGGGGCGAAAAATACCGGTGGTTCTTTACCCCGGACTGGAATTTCCCCAGGGGATAGAGGACCTCCCACTGGGTATTCCCGGCTTTTTTTTCCTCCAGTCGTGAGAAAAGGGGCCGTATCCCCCAGGTATCCCTTCCCTCGAAAGATTCATGAAAAACAAAAGGCCCGAGGGCCTGAAATTCCCTGAAAACCGGGGCTTTTACCCTGACAATACTGAACAGAGGGCCGAATCCATACTTCGAAATCAGCGGCTCGGCTGTTGCCTCCGCTCCAAAACAGAGCAAACAAACACCCATCAAAAAAACAAAAAGGATAGGTATAACACGTTTTCGACTCAAGATTTCGGTCCCGGGGTTTAACAACCTTTAGAAAAAAATCCCAAACACAGAGGACAATACAGCTATGGGCGTCTGTTCTTCCAAGCCTTCCGCGCCTTTCTGAACCTTTTTCAAGGTCTTTTCCGCTTCTACGTAAAGCTTGTCGTCATTAACCAGTTTTCCAAGCGTTCCCTTCCCCGCCTTTATCTTCGCGGTTATCACCTTGAGGTTGTTCAGTGTTTCTTTCGCGTCATCGTACAGCGCGGGATCGTTAATCAGTTTTCCAAGCGTCCCTTTCGAAGAGTTTATCTTGTCAGACATGGCCTGCATGCTGCCCACAGCCCCTTTTAGCTTGTTGTAAAGTTCATCACTCACAATCAGTTTTCCAAGCGTTCCCTTCCCTTCTTTTAAGCTCTGGGAAACACTTACGAGGTTATCCAGCATCACGTTGGCTTTCTTATCGATCCGGTGCAGCTTTCCCGAAAATTCCTCAAAGTTTTTGACAATACTTGTAATCCGGCTGCTGTTGTCCGAAACAACCTTATTCAGGTTGGCGCTGAGCTGTTCAAAATTCGTTAAAATATTTTTAACCGACTTTGCGCCCTTCTCTCCCCCGAAGGCCTTCTGAAAGGTTCCGATAACTGATTTAAGATCCCCGGCCACGTCACCCAGGTTACTCATCAGCTTGTCGAGATCCACTCCGGGAATGGTTTTGGAAATTTTACCCCCGGGAGGCAGGACTGCCTGACGGGTATCCCCCGGTCTCAGTGAAACAAACTTATCTCCCATCAAACCATGCGTTCTAATCATCGCAGCGGCATCACGGCCTATTTTTACCCCTTTTCGAATCGTCATAGTAACTCGCGCTTTGGTCCCCTCAAGGTTAATGCTGTCCACCTTTCCTACCTTAACGCCAGCGACATCCACGTCAGCACCAGGATCCAGTCCGATAGCGGAATCAAAAAGAGAGTAAAGCTTATACCCTCCTTTAAGCTCTGTTCCCAACCCGCCAAGTTGGAAAGACAGATAAAAAAGGGCTATCAATCCAATCAGGACAAAAATACCCACCTTGGCCTCAATCGCAATTTTTTCTATCTTCTGCTTTTTCATCTCTTCACCCCCATCTCCGAACAATCTTGTAGCAGGTCGTTTTTTCGTATCTTTCCGAGCTGCTGCCTAATCATGGTGATTCGCCAGCTCATCATCTCTCGATGGCAAAGAAAATTTCTGCACGTTCACAAATTTCTTAATCACAGGAACGGAGGAATTGAAGAAGGCTCCCGGCGGGGCCTTTTCAACAATCTTTCCCTCATGCAACATGGCAAGCTCATCAGCAATCTTGGCGCTCAGGGCAATATCATGGCTGATAACCACTGCCGTAATATCAAATTTTCGTTTTGTTTCCAGAATCAGGTCCCCGATGGCATCGGTCATCACCGGATCCAGCCCCGTTGTTGGTTCATCAAAGAGAACAATCTCGGGGTTCAGCGCCAGCGCCCGGGCCAGCCCCACGCGTTTTCTCATCCCACCGGAAAGCTGCGAAGGCATCTTCTCCTCAATCCCTTCAAGGCCTACCTCCCGGAGGAGACCCGAAACAAGTTTGTCGATTCCCGCTTCATCTTTACGCGTATGTTCCCGAAGGGGAAACGCCACATTATCCCCCACGGTCATGGAATCAAAAAGCGCTGCTTCCTGAAAAAGCATCCCAAATCTTTTTCTCACTTCCTTCAATCCCCGGGGTTTCAGCCCCGTGATTTCCTGATCATCTATCCATATCTCGCCACTGTCAGGACGCATTAACCCTATGATGTGCTTGAGCAGGACACTTTTCCCTTCACCACTCCTTCCCAGAATCACGGTTATTTTACCGTTCGAGATTTCCAGGTTCAGGTGATTAAGCACCTTCTGCGTCCCAAAGGATTTTTCAACGTCAACCAGTCGAATCATCTCTCCACCCTAAAACATGAGCGCCGTCAGGAAGTAATCCGCCACAAGAATCATCGCGGAGGCCATCACGACCGCCTGTGTTGTTGCCTTTCCCACCCCCTCAGCGCCGCCGCTCGTTGTATACCCCTTGTAGCACCCCACAAACGCGAGAATAAGGCCGAAACACGCTGCTTTAATCAAACCATTATACAGGTCGCTCAAATCCACATACTGAATCAGCTTGTTGATGTAGGCCCCCGAGCTGATCCCCAGTAGGTTAACCCCGACAAAATAGCCGCCGGCGATTCCGAGAAAATCGGACAAAACCGTCAGAATAGGAAGCATGATCACCCCGGCAATCACCCTGGGAACAATCAGATACTCTACGGGATTAACCGCCAGGACGGAAAGGGCATCTATCTGTTCTGTCACCCGCATGGTCCCAATCTCGGCGGCCATGGCGGATCCGGCGCGTCCCGTCACCATCAGACCTGTCAGGACAGGGCCAAGTTCCCGTGTCATACTCAGGCCTACAGTTGCCCCGACCAGGCTTTCCGCGCTGAACATTTTGAACCCGTAATACGTCTGAAGGGCAAGGACACCCCCTGTAAAAAGTCCTGTAATAATCACCACAAGCGTGGACTTAACGCCGACGAACTCCAACTGCTTGACAATTAGAAACGGGCGGTAGGGTGGCCTGAATACCCAGCTCAGGGTTTCTATAAAGAGAAGGACCATTCTACCCATCTCAGAGAGGATTTTTGTAATAGAAAGACCTATGATATTAATTAGTTTAAACATTAATTGTCTCCAGAAACATAGATCTTTGCCCCGAAGCGGCCGCTACAGCAGAAAGTTTCGCACTTTCCCGGGAAGACCCATCCCGACATAAGAATGGAGGAGCGAAATCCGGCATCCCCCCGCATGCTTCCTTCCTGAATCGTCGCAACCCCAAACATATGAACACCCTCTCTTTGGAGTCTCCTGAAAACAGGCCTCGCTCGCCACCCTCAGGCACCCGCTTTGACAACCTCTAAAATCTTCGTGCCACTTCCGAAAAGGACCCGGGGATTTACAACAGCCCATTCAGGATGCCAGCTTCCATTATTCCTCAATAAGCACTTTTATCCTTCTATTTAATTTTAACGCCAACTTATACATCTGTCAAGAAAGACGATTTAAGAAAAGACAGAACGTTTAAGGAAAAATATTTCCTTGACGTGGCCCCCTATTTTTGATACTCGGGAAGGGTATGTTGTTATCCTATTTTAAAAAACCAGCCCCTCCAAACCTTTCATAAAAATTCAAAAAAGGACCTAATATGATTCATCACACCCTATCCGAACGTTTGAAACCATTTCTAATCTTTATCCTTTTCATCGCTCTGATTGCCGCATTCCCCAATCCATGCAAGGCAAAAAGGCATAGAAAATCCTCCAGGCGTAAACACCATCAGAAAAAACCCCTGATTTCTTACAGGGGATTTGTCGTCATGGAACCGGTAACCGGGATCATATTACGTTCCAGCCATCCAGATATCAAGGTCGAACCGGCCTCCGTCAGCAAGCTTATGCTTACGGCTGTAACCCTTGATTTTATTAAACAGGGAAAGGCAAGCCTTAAAGAAACCGTAGATGTTTCCGCGAAGGCTTCTAAAATGGGAGGCAGCCAGGTTTACCTCAAGCAGGGGGAGGCTTTTTCACTGGACGAAATGCTTTACGCCATTATTGTCCAATCTGCCAATGACGCCTGCGTGGCTGTTGCAGAACACCTTGCCGGAACCACCGATGCCTTTGTTGCGCTCATGAACCAAAAAGCAAAGCAGCTCCATATGAATAACACGCACTACGTCAGTGTCAGCGGCCTTTATGTGAAACCAACGGTTCATGATATCACAACACCGCGAGACATGGCACTTCTCGCGCGGTATCTCCTTATTCATCATCCGGAAATTCTTAAATACAGCGCGACAAAGGTCCGGGGTTTTAGAAACAATACCTTTACATTGCGAAGCCATAATCATCTATTACTGCACTATCACGGCATGGACGGATTAAAAACGGGATATTATCATCGCGCCGGTTTTAATCTTGTGGCAACAGCCAAGCGGGGGAATCAACGCTTCATTGTCAGTCTTTTCGGTGCATCCACTTCGAAATTACGGGACAAAAAAATTATGGAGTTGATGGAATATGCCTTCAGAAACTATCGGCGCGTGCGCCTTTCTGAAAAAGGAAAGCCCCTTGAAACTCTGGCGCTCAAACTCAATAAAAAAAAGGTAAACCTCCCGCTCAATGCCGCCAAAACAATTGATGTTGTTATAGAAATTGGAAAGAAAATACAGAAAAAAATAAAATACCTAAAGGAGTCCCCGCCCTTCAAAAAAAATGAGCAGGTAGCGGAAGCTATTTTCTATATCGGGGGAAAACAGGTGGGCGCCACCTTCCTGCTTTCAGGGAAAAATGTTAAAAAACCGGGCTGGTCCATCTTCCATATCTTTAAAAAAAGCTGACCGGACTTTGTTACCCCTCCCTGATAAAAAGGGAAGTTACGTCCTGATCCTGAGAAATAATACCGCGCAAACTATTCACGTTGGACGTCTCGGAGCGCTGAATTTTCGGGAAGGTTTTTACGCCTATGCCGGTTCCGCCATGGGCGGACTGTCAAAACGTGTCTCTCGTTATTTGAAAGAAATTAAAAACCCCTTCTGGCATATCGATGCCATCATGCCCCGATTCAAACTAACAAACCTATGGCTTTTTCCATCAAATATCCGTCAGGAATGCCAGATTGCCCGCCTTCTTTCACGGGCATCAGACACCCCAACCATCAAGGGATTCGGAAGCTCCGACTGCGCCTGTTTAACACATCTGTTTTACTTTACTGACTTAAAACAAACGCCCCTTTTTCTGAGAATCAAAGAGGCGCTGGATTGTGAAGACGCAGTAGAAATTTATCATGAAACAGCATGAAAAAGAGTCTGCCGCAGCGGGGTCAGGTATCGAATTCCGTCATGTGTCACCACCACGGTATCTTCGATTCCGATGGCCGCTTCTCCCTCTACGACGAGCTTGGGCTCCAGGGCAAAGGTCATCCCCTCTCTGAGTGGGGTTGTATCCATGCTCGCGATAAAGGGCGGATCGTTTATTTCAAGGCCAATCCCATGGCCCACGAAGCTGACTTTATTGCCGGGAGGGCCCAGATAAAATTCTGAAACCCCCTCTTTTTGTGCCTGTCCAAGGCCAATTTCGAACAGGGCCTGCCCCGTCATTCCCGGCCGCGCGGCATCAAGGATGGCATGATGAATGGCAACCACTGATCGATAAAGGTCCCTGTAGCGTTTTGGCATCTCCCCGATACAGAACATCCTTGTTTCGTCTATCTGGTATCCCTGAAGACAGATACCAAAATCTACCATAACGGGTTCATGCCTCAGGATGGGTTTCATCGACGCGCCCACGGGAAACGCCGGGGACAACCCGCGCCCCCCCATCGGCGCGTTGATATAGCTGACCATGCCCCCGTTTTCGCCGCTGAGAATATGCCAGCAATAGGATTCGTCGTTCATGGCCCGCATTCTCAATAACCCTTCATGCCCCATTTCGAAGGCCCGGGCCATCATCTTTCCGGCAAAGGCAATTTCTGTCATGCCTTCCTTCAAAATTTCCCGGCCGTAGGCGTAAACCGCCTTGCCGACACGACCGGCCTGCGCCATCACATTAATCTCATAAGGTGATTTCACGGATCGCTGGGCAAGGAGCAACGGGGACACATCCACAAGCTGCGAGGCGTTAAAGAGGCTTTCCAGCCGCTGCCATACCTTAACCGGTAGGACGTCTGCTTCGATTCCCAATGTATGCGGCATCCTCCCGTAAACCCTTCGGATGGTCTGGGGGATTTGTTTTATAGAGCGAATGTGCAGGATCGTCCCGATACCGGACTCCACGCGCCCCCGTTTGAAATCCTTTTTTATCAGATGAATAGGGTCGCCTTTTGCCGGTACGAACAAATACGAACGCTGGAGTGTTCCGGTTAAATAGTAGATATCTGTTTTTTGAATCCACAGAGCGGCTTCAATTCCCTTTTCACGAAGGAGCCCCTGAAGGGTTTGAATCCGTTTATCTATTTCTGATTTTGGAACTAATTTATAAGAAGTCATCGTATAAAAAAGAAAAAGGCCCGGACCAGCAAAGGCTCCGGGCCATTATAAAAGTTAATGTTACGCCTGGGGTTTGGCAAAAATCTCTTCATACATTTCTTCGCCAATCTCCTTGCCTTCACCTACCAGCTGGCGATAACGGACGAAATCAACCGTATCTTTGCCGGTAATCTTTTTGGTATTGAAAGCGTTGAAACCCATGTAGGCCTCGTAATTCATATTGGCCGCGAGCCAGTGTCTGTTGGGCAGCTTCATCTGATCCCAGAAGAATTTCTTTTTGGCTCGAACGCTGTCGATAGACTTCATCAGGCAGTGAGGCATCAGATTTGTGAAGGTCCAGACAATCTTGTCG
>JANTFN010000018.1 GCA_024763435.1 Thermodesulfobacteriota bacterium
GACCGACCTTTTTGGGGGCACCCCTTCAAATGTAAGCCTCTCTTTTCTGGATCCCGGCCATATTGAAATCATTACGGGAATTAACCTCCCGCTTATCCTGAAGCTGCTGAAGGACAGAAAAAAATCTTCCCTTGAACAGCTAAAGGATATCCTCATCTCAAAAGCCACAAAAAGTATCCTGAACCCGTCGGACATGTTGAACCTTGGAAACCCGGACTAACCCTCTTAAAATCGAAAAAACCCTGACGATTTTGAATATGCTCGGCCTTCACGCGCGGGCAGCCGCCGAGCTCGTCAAGGTTACAAGCGAATTCAGGTCAGAAGTCACCCTGAACAAGAATGGGCTGCAGGTAAACGGGAAAAGCATTATGGGAATTATGATGCTTGCGGCATCCAAGGGGTCCCCGGTTACCGTCTCAGTTGAGGGCCCGGACGCGGAGGACTGCATGCAGGCCGTTGAAACCATATTTAGCAACAAATTTGGCGAAGATTAGACCGGCAACGGTAAAATATCTTCTAAACAAAAATATTGAGAGATTGAAACTTTTATCAAGAGATGTTATAAAAATTCGTTAGCATCTTGAAAATAAAAAAACAAAACCCTTTTAGGGAAAAGGAGGAACTGCTTTTATGTCTATGAAAAACTTTTTGTTCACATCTGAATCAGTAACGGAAGGGCATCCCGACAAGGTCGCGGATCAAATCTCGGATGCCATCCTTGATTCAATTCTGAAAGACGATCCCACGGGTCACGTTGCCTGTGAAACCCTTGTGACAACCGGAATGGCCCTGATAGCCGGGGAAATAACCACAACGTGCTATGTGGACATGCCCAATGTCGTCAGGGAAACCATTAAAGAAATCGGTTATACGGATTCATCCATGGGATTTGACTGTGACACCTGTGCCGTGATCGCCTCTATCGACAAACAGTCCCCCGATATCACCATCGGCGTTCAGGAGGGAGAAGGCCTTCATAAGGAACAGGGCGCCGGGGATCAGGGCCTCATGTTTGGATACGCGTGTAACGAAACAAGCGAACTGATGCCCATGCCCATCGTTTACGCGCATCGGCTTACCCAGCGTCTCGCTGAGATTCGGAAGCAGGGGATCGTCGATTTCCTGCGTCCGGACGGCAAATCGCAGGTGACTATTGAATACCAGGACCATAAGCCCGTCCGCATCGATACCGTTGTCCTGTCCTCCCAGCACACCCCGTATGTCAAGCACAAACATGTTCAGGAGGTCCTTATTGAAGAGGTTGCTAAAAAGGTCCTGCCGGCGGATATGTTGAAAAACACCACCTATCATGTCAACCCGACGGGGCGTTTTGTCATGGGGGGACCCCACGCGGACTGCGGCTTGACAGGCCGAAAAATTATTGTTGACACCTACGGCGGCCAGGGAAGCCATGGCGGCGGCGCCTTTTCAGGGAAGGATCCCTCGAAGGTCGACCGGAGCGCGTCATATATGGCCCGCTATATCGCGAAAAATATCGTCGCCGCGGAACTCTGCGAGCGCTGTGAAGTCCAATTGGCTTATGCCATCGGCGTCGCGGACCCGGTTTCCGTAATGATTAATACCTTTGGGACATCAAAAATTCCCCCGGATACCATCGCGAAACTTGTCAGAGAGATATTCCCCCTTAAACCCGCCGCGATTATCAAACACCTTGATCTCCTGCGGCCTATCTATAAAAAAACCGCATCCTACGGGCATTTCGGACGTAACCTTCCGGAATTCACCTGGGAAAAGACAGACAAGGCCAAGGCGCTCAAAAAGGCGGCCGGTATTTAAAACAATTAACTGAATTGGAAGGAAATTTATGAATTACGATATCGCAGATACCGCCCTGGCCGATAAAGGGCGCTTGAGAATTGAATGGGCCGCGCAGAGCATGCCTGTTCTTAACCAGATTAAAGAACGTTTTACACAGGAAAAGCCTCTCCAGGGCAAGCGTATCTCCGCGTGTCTCCACGTTACCACGGAAACGGCAAGCCTCATGAAAACCCTGAAGGCCGGCGGCGCCGACGTTGTCCTTTGCGCGTCGAATCCCTTAAGCACTCAGGATGATGTCGCGGCTGCTCTTGTCGTCGATGATGAAATTCCCGTCTTTGCCATCAAGGGTGAAAATGACGATACCTACTACGAACATATCCGGGACGCGCTGAAACACGCGCCGAATCTTTCCATGGACGATGGCGCTGACCTTGTTTCTTCCCTCCATTTTATTGCCCTTAAACGATTTGACGGCCTTCACCCCTCAGTCAGAAAATGGGCCAAAACCCTGAGTGAAAAAGAACAGGAATCCCTCCTTTCCAGCGTCATCGGTGGCACGGAAGAGACCACCACGGGTGTTATCCGCCTCCGCAGCATGTCCAATGACGGGATTCTTCAATTCCCGATCGTCGCGGTCAACGACGCCATGACAAAACACCTTTTTGACAACCGTTACGGAACCGGTCAAAGCACCCTGGACGGCATTATCCGGGCCACGAACAGGTTGATATCCGGAAGCATTTTTGTCGTATGTGGTTATGGCTGGTGCAGCCGCGGTGTCGCCATGCGCGCGCGCGGCATGGGCGCCAACGTCATCGTAACAGAGGTTGATCCCCTGCGTGCCCTCGAAGCGGTTATGGACGGTTATCGCGTCATGCCGATCTCGGATGCGGCGAAAATCGGTGATTTTTTTGTCACGCTGACCGGGGACAAGCATGTCATCCGGAAAGAACACTTTGAGGTCATGAAGGACGGTGCTATTGTCGCCAACTCCGGCCACTTCAACGTTGAACTGGATATTGACGGCCTTGAGGAAATTAGTGTCAATAAACGGAAAATGCGTGAATTCGTAGACGAATATAAACGGGAAGACGGCCGCTGCGTCTATCTCCTCGGCGAGGGACGGCTCATCAACCTCGCTGCCGCTGAAGGACATCCTTCCAGCGTCATGGATATGAGCTTTGCCAACCAGGCCCTCAGTGCCGAGTATATGGCCGCCAATGCGGCTTCCCTTGAAAAAAAGGTCTATGGCGTCCCGACTGAAATTGACCAGGAAATTGCCCGGTTGAAACTCGCGTCCATGCATGCCGTTATCGACACGCTTACGGAAGAACAGCAGCGCTACCTCAATTCCTGGGAATCCGGCACGTAGCCTTGAAAAGAGAAGACGAATTTGTTGAAATCTTCACAACGCCTTCTCCTATAGAAGCGGATTACTTGCGTCTGTTCCTTTCTGACAGTGGTATTGCCTGTCTTGTCCGTGACCTGAGAATAACGCCCTATCCCGTTCACGTTAAAAATATGTCTGATCAGCGCCTTTCCGTTGCCGCAAAAGACGCTGATCGGGCCAGGGCCTTGATACGCCAGGCAGGGACAGATCAGGAAATAGCGCTTTCGGGGCAATTTATTGGCGAAGACCAGGAATGACGCATTTGAATATGTGTCCTTTCAGTGTAAAAGTTTTCAGGCTGAAGGAAACGATGAAAACACAGCCAGAAAAAGATATTTTTTTGCATACTGGTTTAACCTTCAGTCTTCAACCTTCTGCCTTCTACCTTTATGAAGTCAGCATGGATGGCTGAGGGCAGAATGGAGTGTGCGGATGGGAAACCATACATTACAGATACTGATACAACAACTGGAAAAATCGGGGCAATTAAGACGTATTTCCGTTGAAACGGATCCTGTCCTTGAAATCAGTGAAATCACCCTGCGCGCCTATGCGGCCCGGGGTCCTGCCCTTCTCTTTGAAAAGGTTCTCGGCTCAGAACTTCCGGTCCTGACAAACCTTTTCGGTACCCCGGAAAGGCTCGAACTTATCTTTGGAAAGTCTGTTCAGGAAATTACGGATCTTATCGCGGGGTTTCTTTCGGCTGAAATTCCCACCTCCTTTCGCCAGGGAATACAGCTTTTACCTAAATTAAAAAGGCTTCAAAATCTTATCCCCAAAAAGGGGACAAACCCCGCGTGTCAGGAAATCGTCAGCCACACCCCATCCCTGGAAGCCTTACCCGTTCTGAAAACATGGCCCAGTGACGCGGGACGCTTCGTCACACTTCCGCAGGTCATTACCCAGGATCCTGAAACGGGGGATAGAAACGTCGGCATGTATCGCCTGCAGGTCTTCGACAATACCACGACCGGGATGCACTGGCATCCACACAAGGATGGCGCCAGGCATTTCAGAAAATACAGGGAACGGGGCCAGCGAATGCCCGTGGCCGTTGCTCTCGGAGGCGACCCGCTTCTAACCTATCTTGCCACGGCGCCACTGCCGGAAGAGATAAGTGAATGGATGTTCGCCGGCCTCCTCCGCGGGAGCAGAATTCCCATCGCTCCCTGTGTCACAAATGAGCTCTACGTCCCCGCCAGTGCGGACATCGTTCTGGAGGGATATATCGACCCTGATGAGCCCTTCAGGGAGGAAGGCCCCTTCGGAGACCACACGGGCTTCTATTCTCCGCCCGAACCCTTCCCTGTTTTTCACATCACCTGCATGACGCGGAAAAAAAACGCCGTCTATCCCGCAACTGTTGTGGGCCCCCCGCCCATGGAAGACGCGACCTTCGGAAAAATGACGGAGCGCATTTTCCTGCCCATCATCCAGAAACTCATTCCCGGAATTATTGATATTGACCTGCCGGTTCACGGTTGTTTCCACAATTTTGTCCTCGTCGCCATTGACAAACAATACCCGGGGCAGGCGCGAAAAACCGCCCTGGCCCTGTGGGGTCTCGGGCAGATGATGTTTTCCAAGTTTATCCTTGTATTTGACAAAGACGTCAATATTCATAATTACGGCGAGGTCGCCTGGCGTCTTGGTACCCACGTGGATCCTGTTCGAGATACCTTTACCATAAACAGCGCGCCCACGGATCTGCTTGATCACACCTCTCCCCTTGCCTGCCTGGGGGGAAAAATGGGCATCGACGCGACCCGGAAGTGGGCGTCAGAGGGATTTACCCGCCCCTGGCCGGGAGAAGCGGAGATGTCACAGGAAATGATTGACCGCGTTACAAAACGCTGGAAGGCGTATGGACTCGACTTCTAAGACAGAAAGGGCCTTCTCAATGCGTCGCCTTTACGAATTCCTGGAAATGATAAAGTTCCAGCATACGCTTTTCGCCCTCCCCTTCGCCTTTGTCAGTCTCCTCCTCGCGACCCATGGCCGCCTGACGCTATCGCTTGTCTTCTGGGTCATCATGGCCATGGTTGGCGCCCGAACCGGTGCCATGGGATTCAACAGGGTCATCGATGTTGCTTATGACAAGCAAAACCCACGCACAAAAACCCGAGCCATCCCGTCGGGGAAAATTTCCACGGGGTTTGCCACCGCCGTCAGCCTCGTATCATTTGCCCTCTTTGTCTTTTCGGCCGCCATGCTCAACAAGGCCTGCCTTATTGCCAGCCCCCTCGCAATTCTTCTGCTCGTCGGCTATTCCTATACGAAACGCTTTACCTCCCTGAGCCACCTGATTTTAGGACTTGCCATCTCGGGGGCCCCTCTCGGCGCGTGGCTCGCGGCTACCGGAACGATATCTTTTCCCGCCATCACCCTCTCCGCGGCGGTTCTCTGCTGGATTGCGGGCTTTGACATTCTTTACAGCCTCCAGGACATGGAATTTGACAGGAAAACGGGACTCCACTCTATTCCCGCCCGCCTTGGGATCAGGCCTTCCCTGACCATCGCCCGGTCCCTTCACCTGCTGACCATTCTGTTGCTTGCAAGCCTCAGTTTCTCGCTCCATCTCGGTATGATCTACACCATCGGCTGCCTGGCTGTTTTCATCCTGCTTGCCTACGAACACCACCTTGTTACCCCCGACGACCTGTCACGGATCAACACCGCTTTTTTCACGGTCAACGGCCTGATCAGCATCCTCTTTCTCGGTTTTGTCGCTGTGGAGGTCTTTACCTGATAACATTTAAGTGAAAGGAGACACCCCTTGAAAAAATCCATCCAAATTATTTTCTGCCTTTTCACGGCCTGCCTGCTGTCTGTTTCCGCCTACGGCGCCTCCCTGAAGATAGGGGTTCTCCCTATCGTGGATGCCCTCCCGTTTTATGTCGCGAGGCAGAATAATCTCTTCAGCAAGATGTCCGCGGATGTTGCTATCATCCCTTTCCGGAGCGCCGTTGAGCGTGACGCGGCCTTTCAGGCGGGAAAACTGAACGCCTACCTCGGAGACCTCGTTTCCGCTTCTCTTTTACGGGACAGGGGCTTTCACTTGAAGGTCGTCTCCGTTATCCTGGGGATGCATCCTGGAGAAGGGCTCTTTGCCATTCTTGCCGCCCCCCAGGCACCTCTCCATTCTCTCCGGGACCTGAAAGGCAGAAGTGTCGCCATCTCTTCAAACACCATTATTGAATATGTCCTCGATTCCCTGCTGAAACAGCATGGAATTCCCGCGGGTATGGTGAACAAAAAAGAAATTAAAAGCATTCCTATCCGTTTTCAGATGCTCATGAGCGGAAAGATTGAGGCGGCTGTCCTGCCGGACCCCCTCGCTTCTCTCGCGCGTTTCAAGGGGGCAACCTGGCTTGCGGACGACGGACAAACAAATCTCTCCCAGACGGTTCTGATATGGAAAACAGAATTTCTCGCCCAACATCCAAAAATTGTGAAAGGATTTTACCGGGGCTATAATGCCGCCGTGAAAATTATCAATCAAAACCATGACGCCGTCCGTCCCCTTCTGGTTCGGAAATGCCGGCTTCCGAAGCCCATCGCCTCCTCCTTCAAATTCGCGGATTTTCCCCGCGCGTCCGCGCCAGACAAGGCATGGCTCAGGAATGTTATCTCATGGCTTACAAATAAAGGCCTTTTGAAACATCCCCTGAAGGCGGAAACCCTCACCATGCCGAAGGGATATCTGAAAAACCAGTGACTAAATACCCGAAAACAGGGGCCGCGGGAAACCGCACAAACCGCGGATGTTGTAACAGCATCTATCAGGCGGGACCCGCATGATAAAGGTCAGCAACCTTCAATTTTCCTATCCGGGGGGTATCGAAGTCCTCAGGGACATCAGCTTCTCGGTCAACGCCGGGGAAAGCTGCGCGATTATAGGGCCATCCGGCTGCGGCAAGACAACCCTGCTCTACCTTATCGCCGGTCTGCTTCCATCCCCTGAAGGCGCTATCAGGGTCAACGGAACCCCCTCCGCAAACATTCGGGGAAACATCCCCATGATTCCCCAGGACTACGGCCTTTTTCCCTGGAAGACGGTGTGGGAAAACGTGGCCGTCGGTCTGGTTCTTCGCCATATCCCCAGGCAGCAAATACGAAAAGCCCTGATTCCCATTCTCGAAGAACTCGATCTCATGTCCCTTATTTCCCTTTATCCGTCACAACTCAGCGGGGGACAGCGTCAGCGCGTTGCCATCGCGCGTGTCCTTGTCATGAATCCCTCGCTTATTCTGATGGATGAGCCCTTCTCTTCCCTCGACGCCATGACGCGTGAACACCTCCAGACCCTGATGGCCCGCATCTGGAAGGCGTACCATATCACCTTTATTATCGTCACACACAGCATCGAGGAGGCGACCTTTCTCGGCACAGATATTCTGATTCTCTCCAACCAGCCGGCCACTATCCGCACTGTCAGGCACAACACCCACGCAGGGACAGACGCGTATCGGAGTTCAGAGGCCTTTTTCCATCTTTCGTCAGAAATCAGGGAAATCCTTTTCTCTCAAAACAGGAATGACACACCATGACACGCATCCGTTTTCTGTCCGGCATCACGGCAGCCCTTTTCCTGTTGTTTGTATGGGTTTTTTTCTCCATCATCCTTACCGAGGGTATTATCCCCTCTCCCGTCGAGGTGGTCAGGGCGTTTCACCTGACAACCTTTTATCCCAATTTTTTAGTCAGCCTGGCACGGGTCTTCGTAAGTCTGATTATCGCCATCCTTGCCGCGGTCCCGTTTGGACTCTTTCTGGGACAGAACCCTAAATGGGACAGGTGGATCGCCCCGGTCATCTTTCTGACCTATCCGGTCCCGAAGATCGTCTTTCTCCCTATTCTCTTCATCCTTCTTGGTATCGGCAACATCTCGAAGGTCGCCCTTATCGCCCTGGTTGTCTTTTATCAGATCCTCGTCACCACGCGGGACGGTTCACGCTCCGTAAAAAAACCCTTTATCGATGCCCTGGTTACCCTCGGCGCCAGGCCTTTAGACATTTACCAGCATGTCATTGTTCCCGCCTGTCTCCCCGCCATCCTCACCTCTCTCCGGATAAGCATCGGCACCTCCGTTGCTATCCTCTTCTTTGTGGAATCCTTTGCCACGCAAAGCGGGCTCGGCAACCTTATTCTCGACGCCTGGGGAATGGCCGATTACCCCCTCATGTTCGTGGGAATTATCGGGATGAGCCTCCTCGGAATCAGCCTGTATGAAATCGTCGAGATTCTGGAAAAAAGATTATGCAAGTGGGCAAATTTATGAGCCGTCCCGAACAGGTTACGATTATCGGGGGCGGACTTGCCGGCTGCGAGGCATGCTGGCAGTTAGCGCGGCGAAATATCGCCGTAACCCTCGTTGAAATGAAACCCGAAACATTCTCGCCCGCCCATAAATCCCCCCTGCTGGCCGAACTGGTCTGCAGCAACTCCCTCAAATCCCTGCAGCACGCCACCGCGACGGGAACCCTGAAGAGGGAACTCACGGCACTGGAGTCACTCATCATGGAAGCAGCCCGAAAAAGCGCTGTCCCCGCCGGCAATGCCCTGAGTGTGGATCGTGTCCGCTTTTCCACAATTATTACACAGCAACTTGAAGCATTCGCGCATGTCCGTGTTGAACATAAAACCATTACGTCGCTCGACGAAGTACCGGACAGGCCCGCCATTCTCGCCACCGGCCCCCTGACCCACCCGGACCTCATCAAAGACCTGCAAAACAGGACACAAGCCGAAACCCTTCATTTTTACGACGCCACCGCTCCCATTGTTTACGCGGAAAGCCTGGATCGTGAAATCATCTTCTCCGCCTCCCGCTATGATAAAGGCGGCAGCGACTATCTGAATATCCCCCTCGACAGGAATGCCTACGAAAGATTTGTAAACGCAATCCTAACCGCTGAGAAAACGGCCCTTCATCCCTTCGAATCCGCCACCTACTACGAGGGGTGTATGCCGATAGAAGTGCTGGCGGAAAGGGGGCTGGATACCCTCGCCTTCGGCCCCATGAAACCGGTGGGCCTGACCGATCCCAGAACCGGTACGCGACCGCATGCCGTGATTCAGCTGCGCCAAGAGGACCTCTCAAAAGAACTTTATAATATGGTGGGCTTCCAGACAAAAATGACCTATCCCGAACAACGTCGGATTTTCAGGAGCCTTCCCGGCATGGAAAAGGCCGAATTTGCCCGTTTGGGCACCATTCATCGGAATTTTTATTTTGCTTCTCCCGATATTCTGACGCCAACCCTTGAATTCAAAAACGCCCCCGGTATTTATGCCGCCGGGCAGATCACAGGTGTTGAAGGATACCTTGAATCAACGGCCATGGGACTCCTCGCGGCCTTTTTCTGCCTTGCCGCCGGGGATCAGGCAATCCCGCCACCCCCCACCACGGTTATGGGGGGGCTTTATCGGCATATTACCACCCCGCAAAAGCGCTTTGACCCCATGGGGGCAAACTGGGGTCTTGTCACCCCCCTGGTCCAGCGCGTAAGGCGTAAAGAAAAGAAGGAAATCCTGGCGAACCGCGCG
The DNA here is from genome assembly GCA_024763435.1 of Thermodesulfobacteriota bacterium. Classification (GTDB taxonomy): domain Bacteria; phylum Desulfobacterota; class S145-22; order S145-22; family S145-22; genus JANTFN01. The sequence goes on from JANTFN010000018.1 coordinate 9,719, forward strand.
GCAGGTGATATGGATGTGTGGGCAAAACAACAGACGGAGCAATTTCTGAAATGTTGATTACCTGCAACAGATGCGGAAAACGCCTGCCGCCCGGGAGCGCAAAATATCTCATTATCATCCAGGCCACAGCGGATTTCGATGGCTACCTTGCCATGGAGGATATAAAAAACAGCACTGAATCTCAAATAGTCGCCCTCATCAAAACACTCTCCGGAGAACCCGATGGAAAGGCCATGCAGGATATCCACGAAAAAAAGGCCCTGATTCTCTGCCCCGCCTGTAAAAAAGCCTTTATGGAAAACCCCTTTAATCTTGCTGAAAAATCCGGCCTGAAAAACAGACATTTCATTCAGTGATGGCCCCGTAAAATAAGCCATGGCCTTTCCCATCATCCTTGTTCACGGTGTTGCGCGTTTCGACATTCTGTGGGCCGACCTCCTCGGCATTGACAATACAAGGCATCCTTTCCTCGACAGATTGCACTATTTTAAGGGCATTCGAACCATGCTTGCGAGACAGGGGTTTACCGCCTTTCACGCCCGTCTTTCGTGGGCCGCGGGTATTGACGAGCGTGCCGGAGATTTAAAAAGAGAAATTATCCGGATACTTGAAAAGACAGGCGCTTCAAAAATTAACATTATCGCCCACAGCATGGGTGGCCTTGATGCCCGCCACCTGCTTTTCAATGACCGGAGCAAAGACAAAATCCATACCCGTATCGCATCCATCACCACGCTCTCCACGCCCCACGAAGGCTCCCCTGTTACAGACCTGGTCATAAGACGCCTGCGGTTTATTACGCTTACTTTAAACGGACTGGGAATTAATACCGGCGCCCTTTATGACCTTAAGACAGATACCTGCAAGGCATACAACCATCGGGCGGATGTTGTGGAATTTGAGAAAATGTGTGAGGGCACCATTCTTTTTCAAACCTACGCCGGGCGCCATACCCACCGGGGCGTCTCCCTGTTTCACAAATCTTCCCACTCCTTGATTGACAAGCTCGAGGGCGATAATGACGGCATGGTGTCCGTTCAATCCGCCAAATGGCGGGCTCGATATTTCAAAGGAATCCTGGAAAACGCAGATCACTTAAACGAACTGGGATGGTGGAGTCCGGGCCAGATATTTACCGGACAACCCCCCGAAAAACTCCTTAAAAGGGTCCACGCCTTTTACGCGGAAATCGCCAACCACCTTCCCTGACAGTTGAATTAGATTATCATGAAATCTTTTATTTTATCCTATCTCTTAAAAGAAAAAATTGACTTAAATCAAACAAATAAATCCCGAAATCACTTAAAATGATTTAATATTTTAAGATATTTTAAGTTAAAGGTGATATAAGGATTTACACTGAATAAGCGTGCGTTTTTTAGCGGCGGGAAGAAGGGGAAACTTTGCAACCTAATCTTTTAACAGGGAGGAAAAGGCGTATGGCGAAGAAAGGGATTTATTTCATGGTAATTGTGGGGTTTTTGCTGATGGTGCTGGGGATTGGCGCGTCGCCAGCCATGGCAAAACCATCCAAATGCGAGACCTGCCACGCCAAGATTAATCCGGGGATTGTAAAGGACTTTAATCGCGGCAAGATGGCATCCGAATTGACCTGCGCCGACTGTCATGGAACCGCGCATACCAGTAAGGCCGACGCAAGCAAGGCCGTGCTGCCCACCATTTCGACATGCAAGAAATGCCACAGCCAACAGGTCAAGCAGTATATGAGTGGGAAACACTCTCTTGGCCTGCTGCCGGTCATGGCCTTTCCCGGATTCACGCACAAGCAGCCCAAGGCCTTTATTGCGGGCCAAAAGGGATGTAACGGGTGTCATAATCTGGGCATTACGGATCAGAAGGTCCGTAAGAACGCCCTTCGGAAATACTACAAATACGGGATGGACTGTCAGAACTGTCATACCCGCCATGCCTTTTCAAAGAAAGAGGCCCTTCAGCCCGAGGCCTGCAACAGCTGCCATACCGGGTTTGACCACGCCCAATGGGAAATGTGGTCTCATTCAAAACATGGCGCGACCTATAACACGGATCGTAAGGCGCATCGTGGACCTACCTGCCAAGATTGTCATATGGCAAATGGAAATCACCGTGTCATGACCGCATGGGGATTCCTGGCATTGAGACTCCCGGAATCGGATAAGGAATGGATGGGATATCGTGTAACCATCCTCCAGGCACTGGGTGTCCTTGACAAAAACGGCAAACCCACCGCGCGGCTCGGTGTCGTTAAAGCGGCCAAACTTGCAAGGCTGTCCAAAAAAGCCTTTGATGCCGAGAGAAACAGCATGCTCAAGGTCTGTGTGAAATGCCATTCCGCAAACTTTGCCAAGGAAAATCTGAAGAACGCCGATCAGATGATCAAGGCATCGGACAAGATTTTTGCCGCAGCCATCAATGTTGTTGCCGGTCTCTACAAGGATGGGATCATCAAAAAGAAAACCAACCAGGCAACCTTCCCTTATCCTGACCTGCTGACCTTTTATGAGGTCAACACACCCATCGAAGAACTCCTCTACGAGATGTTCATGGACTTCAGGATGAAGACCTACCAGGCGGCCTTCCATGTCATGCCGGATTACACCACGTGGTACGGATATGCCAAGATGAAGAAAACCCTGGTTGAGATGAAGGAAATGGCTAAACAGATGCGTCTCAACGCGAAAATGGCCAAGAAAAAGTAATAAAAGGCCGATAAACATGTCACAGAGGGGAAGCAGCGCCAACTGCTTCCCCTCACTTTTCACCTTTCACTTTTCACCTTTTGCCCTTTATATTGACACCCCAACAGATGTTTGATATTGCGCTGTCATGTCCCCGGTTATGGTAAGACCCTCCAATACCATTGTTCTCTTGACCGATTTCGGGACTTCCGACCCCTATGTCGGTATCATGAAAGGGGTTATCGCAGGTCTGACACCCTCATCTATCATCATTGATCTTACGCATCAGATCCAACCGCAGGATATCCTTGAAGCGGCTTTCCTCCTTTCCACAAGTTACAGGCAGTTTCCCGAAGGCACCATTTTCACGTGTGTTGTCGATCCCGGTGTCGGAACGGCCCGTGTTCCTGTTCTTGTTGCTGCCGCCGGATATTATTTTATTGGGCCTGATAACGGATTACTCGGATTTTTAAACGAAACGAAGGACAAAACAATCATCCAGCTCCGGAACCATGAATATTTCAGAAAACCCGTCAGCGCCACCTTTCACGGACGTGATATTTTCGCGCCCGTGGCCGCGCTGCTGGCCCGCGATGGCGCAGAAATTATCAGGGATTTAGGGCCGGAAGGGGACACGCTGATGGATATCAGGGAACGGCTTCCTGAAATCACCCAAACCCGCATCACAGGGACCATCGTTCATATCGACCGGTTCGGAAACCTTATTTCAACCATTCACCGCTCCCATCTTGACGGCCTTTTTCACGGCGGGACCTTTTCCGTAAGCATTAAAGATATCAGCGTCCCCTTTGTCCGAACCTACGCGGAGGCCCCGGACAATACACCCTGCTCGCTCCTCGGCTCTGCCTCCCATCTTGAAATTTTCGTAAAGGACCGGAACGCTCAAAAGTTCCTCAACCTTCAGACAGGAGAAAAAGTTTATGTTACCGGAAATAACCGATAAGGCCTTAGATATTCCCCCTTTTATCGTTATGGAAGTTCTGGAACGCGCCCGGGAGCTTGAAGGTCAGGGAAAGAATATTATTCACATGGAGATCGGCGAACCCGACTTCACCACCCCTCCATGCGTTATTGAGGCCGGCATTAAGGCCCTTCAGCAAGGAGAAACACACTACACACACAGCTTGGGGATTCTTCCCCTTCGGGAAGCCATCTGTGAGGAATACGCAAACAGGTACGGGGCCAACATCCATCCAGACCAGATAATCGTCACCTCCGGAACCTCGCCCGCCCTGTTGATGATTTTTGCGGCCCTTCTCGATACCGGCGGTGAAATTATCCTCGCAAACCCCTATTATCCCTGTTATTCCAGCATGATACGATTTATAGGCGGCACCCCCAGATTTGTCCCGGTTACCCCTCAGAACAACTTTCACATGACGGCTGATGAGGTTGCCGGCGCCATCACAAAAAACACAAAGGCCGTCCTGATAAATTCACCTGCCAATCCGACAGGGATGTGCATGGCACCTGAAACGATGCAGGCCATTGCCGGTCTTGGCATCCCCGTTATCTCCGATGAAATCTACCACGGTATCCGGTATGAGGGGACAGACCACTCAATGCTCGAATATAACCGGGACGCCCTGATTTTAAATGGATTCTCAAAACGCTACGCCATGACGGGATGGCGTCTGGGATACCTTATCGCGCCAAGAGACCTGATACGCCCCCTGCAGAAAATTCAGCAGAGTTTTTTTATCTCCGCGTCAGGGTTCATCCAGTGGGCGGGGATTACCGCCATCAAAGAAGCCGAAGCGGATACCCGAACAATGGTCGCGACCTACCGGGAAAGAAGGGATTTTCTCTACAACGCGCTCAATAAACTCGGATTTATCATTCATCGCCCCCCCGAAGGCGCTTTTTATCTCTTCGCGGATTGCAGAAAGTTTTCAAGAGACGCGTATAAATTTACGTTTGACATCCTGGAAAACGCCCACGTCGGCATAACACCGGGCATTGATTTTGGCTCCATGGGAGAAGGGTTTGTCCGTTTTTCCTATGCGAATTCCCTCGAAAACCTGCGTGAAGGCGTCAACAGAATTGAACGCTACCTGGCTAAGGTTAAGTGAATGTTAAATATTGAGGCAACAACCCGTAGAGACGCCCAATTTGGGCGTCTCTACAAAGGTCAATTTATGCCTGTTTACCACCCAAAAAATAAGCTTGCCGTTAATCCAGATTCCTGTGATTCTCAGCCGTTTAAGTTTTGAGTGTTGGTTGAAGTATCTTGTTCATTGATTTTTTGGCCGATTTTATAGAGGAAGTCGGGCGAAAAGTCGGCGCTGTTAGGCCACACGATGGTGTCTATATCATGATTGACACGAAAGGATCTAAAGAAGTCAAGGTCCTTCAAAGGCTCAAAAATAGGGCCATCAATATGCGGAA
>JANTFN010000019.1 GCA_024763435.1 Thermodesulfobacteriota bacterium
ATTAAAAAAAAAACAAGACTAACAAAAACATGATTGACAAATCCCATTCTGTGCCGTATATTAAACCAAAATTTTTTGGAGTTATAAAATAAGAAAAGATATTTTTTCAAACCGTATTTGTTCTCTTCTCATTCCCGCTATTTTGTTGTGTTTATTGTGGGGTGGATTTCTCCCGGTAAAAGCCCACGCCAAGGTTTACCTTGACATCTACTCTCCCAATATAAGAAAAATAAATATCGCTGTTTTACCCGTGCGCTGGCAGGGAAATATTATTCCGAAATCGATTACCCCTGAAATCTTTGAAAACAGAATTACGCGTGATCTTTGGATAACAGGATATTTTAACATTATCAGCGGCAAAGAGATTCCGGGTTATCTGTCAGCGGCATATACCTATCATAACCAGGTAAATCTTGCCCGTTTTAAGTCTGTTGGCGCGGAATTCGTCCTCGCCCCTTCGGCAGGGGTTTCCCAGGGTGTCTTTTCCATGGAATACCATCTCTATGATGTTGCCCTCAGAAAAGAAATTGCGGGACAAGCCCTGAAGGGGTCCGCCAAGGCACTGGACCGTATCTATCATCGCTTTGAAAACAGGGTTATCTACTTTATCACCGGCAGCAACGGTGTTTTTGATACAAAACTCGCGTTTGTCTCCACGCGAACAGGAAATAAGGAAATTTACACCATCGACTTCGACGGCAGGAACCTCCACCGGGTAACACGAAACGGCTCCATCAATCTCTCGCCACGATGGTCCCCAAACGGGCAAAAGATATCCTTTACTTCCTATATCAGGAGAAATCCCGACCTCTATGTAATAGATTTTATAAGAGGCAAAATCACACTATTGTCCCATCAGATCGGGTTGAATGCCGCGCCGGCCTGGTCTCCCGACGGTCGACATATCGCGTTAACCATGAGGACGCCCTCAGGTTCCGAGATTTTTCTGGTTAACACAAAAGGAAAAAAAATAAGGCAGCTTACAAAAAGCAGACGGGATGATCTTTCAGCATCCTGGTCTCCTGACGGGAAAAGAATGGCCTTTGTATCCAATCGAAGCGGAAGGCCTCAAATCTATATCATGAATGCTGACGGCTCCGGCGTTAAACGATTAACCTTCAGAGGAACCTACAATGTTGCTCCCGTATGGTCTCCCCGGAATGACAGAATTGCCTATAGCGGCATTATTGATGGAAAGTTTCAGATCTGCACGGTATCTCTTGACGGGCAGACCATTCATGTGCTAACATCTATAGGTAACAATCAGTCGCCTTCGTGGTCTCCAGATGGCCGGTATATTACGTACAGCCAGGCAACAAGACGGGGGACAAAGGTTTATGTTATGAATTTTGACGGGAATTTTAAACGTCAGGTTTCGCGTGGTGAGGGAAAAGATTCCTCCCCTTCGTGGTCCCCACATTTAGAGAAACCCTAACATGAAAGGAGGTGAAGCAATGAAAAAGAAAGGAATTGGACTCTTTGTCGCATTGCTGCTGGTACCATTGGCCCTGTCCACAAGTTGCTGTTCGAAAAAGGCAGTGAAACCCACAAAAACCATTGCGCAGGAAGGCGGGCAACAGGCACAAAACTCTGCTGTCAAGGAAGAAGGCCTCACAAAGAAAAAATATCCTGGAATCCAGGGAGAATTCCTGGAAAGCAAGGCATTAAAGGATATTCATTTTGATTTTGATAAATTCAACATCAAATCATCGGCGGCGGCTGTCCTCAAGAAAAATGCTGAATTTCTCCTCGCACATCCGACCTATAAGATTCAGATCGAGGGTCACTGTGATGAGAGGGGTTCCGTTGAATACAACCTTGTCCTGGGAGAAAGAAGAGCTGAAAGCGCCAGAAAATTTCTCAGCAATCTCGGTGTCAACAAAGACCAGCTGTCAACGATAAGCTATGGCGAAGAAATGCCGCTGGATCCGCGTCACAATGAAGAAGCATGGGCAAAAAATAGGCGTTGCCACTTTATTATCCTGGCAAAGTAATTAGAATTCTTGTCTCACCGGGTGTTGTAACTTTCCCGCCCGGTGAGATATCTTTTGAAAATGTTGCGATTTCTTAAAAAACAACCGGCATTTATTTATTTTTGTCTGCTTGTGGTAGGCCTGTTGATGTCCGGGTGTGTTTCGGATGAAGACACCTCGCTTATTAACAGGGACATGGCTCGAATGGAAGCCGACATCAACCGAATAAAAAAAGATGTCTCAGGCAACAAAAATGCTATCAGTAACTTTGATAAACAAAAATATGCCGACCTTGAAAATCAGGCGGACGAAACAAAAACACGTCTGGATTCCCTGGATGAAAGGACCAACGACATCCTTCAAAGACTCGATGCCCTGGATCGCCGCATCGTCCTTCTTCAAAAATCCATGGACAAAGAAAAAAAGAAACTCGCCGCGCATGACACAACGCTTGCTCAAAAGAAAACACCGCCTCCTGTTCTTCCCGTTAGTAATGATGTTAGCGGCGCAGAATCCACCGTCGAAGTTTTATACAACAGTGCCTATAAAGATTTTACACAGGGAAATTACAAACAGGCCCGACAGAAATTCCGTATTTTTCTAAAAAAATATCCCAAAACGATTTACTCGGACAACGCGAGGTTCTGGATTGGCGAAACCTACTTCTACATGGGTGACTTTGAAAATGCCATCCTTGAATATGAAAAGGTTATACGCTCTTATCCAAGGGGCGACAAGGTCTCTTCCGCGCTTCTCAAGGAAGGCATGGCTTTTTATAAATTAGGGGATAGGACTGATGGCAGGCTTGTGCTTAAAAAACTCATTAAAAAATTTCCGAGGACAGACCAAGCGCGAATAGCCAGACGACTCCTCAAAAAACACCGATAACCCCTTAAAAAAGAGGGGACATTTCTGCCCCCTCCACTATTCAAAAATCTGCCCGCGTTTTCTTTATTGGAACTCAATCGGCGTAATTGTTTCTTTGCCGTCTACTCTTGCCGCAGGAACAGGTGGTGTCGCCACAAAGGCATCAAAGGCCTCAAGTTCCCGGGTTGCGTCAAATTTCGGCCCAAACTCCCTTTCACCGGTTTCCGTTACAACTTCCATGTCTTTGTATTTTCTGAATCCGGTTCCCGCGGGGACCAGCCGCCCAACCACAACATTTTCTTTCAAACCCCTCAGATAATCCTTCTTGCCCGCAATACTCGCGCCCGTAAGGACCTTTGTTGTTTCCTGAAAGGAGGCTGCGGAAATAAAACTGTCTGTAATAAGCGCCGCTTTGGTGATCCCCATCAGGAGGGGCTCGGCCACGGCAGGCGCCCCGCCCTCTCTCAAGACACGTTCGTTTTCTTCCTCAAAAACACGCTTCTCTACAATATCATCTAACAGAAACTTTGTGTCGCCAAAATCCTTGACACGCACCCTCTTGAGCATCTGACGGACGATAACCTCGATATGTTTGTCGTTTATTTCAACACCCTGGAGTCGATAAACTTCCTGAACTTCATCCACGAGATATTTAGCCAGCTCCTTTTCACCTTTCACGCGTAGAATATCATGAGGATTAACCGGCCCATCCATGAGCGCCTCTCCGGCCTTGACAATATCACCCTGATGAACACTGATATGTTTCCCCTTGGGAATAGTGTATTCCTTCGATTCACCAACCTCGGGTTTGACGATAACCGTTTGTTTTCCTTTGACATCCTTTCCAATATTAACCATACCATCAATTTCGCTGATGATGGCGCTTTCTTTTGGCTTCCTTGCCTCAAATAATTCAACGACGCGTGGCAAACCACCGGTAATATCCTTGGTCTTAGTTGTCTCTCGGGGAATTTTGACAACGACGTCTCCTGCCTGCACCTCATCTCCTTCTGAAACAAGAATAATCGCACCCATAGGAAGTAAATATCTTGCCATATTTGCACTGTCAGGCAACTTCAACGTTTTTCCTTTTTCATCCTTAATGGAAATCCTCGGCCGCAGGGAGGGATCTCGGGATTCGACAATAACCTGGGTCGAAAGTCCGGTAATTTCATCCACCTGCTTCTGCATCGTGAAGCCTTCGACAACATCCCCAAACTTGATCTTCCCTGAAACCTCTGTCACCACAGGTATATTATAGGGGTCCCATTCAGCAACGAGCATTTTTTCAGAAATTGCCGCACCATCCGCTACCTTGACGCGCGTGCCGGGAATAAGAGAATATCGCCGCCTTTCACGGCCATCCTTATCAAGCAAGGCAATCTCGCCATTTCGGTTAAGGACAACCCATTCACCTTCACGGTTTTTAACGGTCTTAAGATCAACATATTTTATGCGCCCCTCAATCGGAGACTCATGGGTATTCTGCTCCACGCGCCGACTCGCTGTTCCGCCAATATGAAAGGTCCGCATTGTAAGCTGTGTGCCGGGTTCACCGATAGATTGCGCGGCAATAATTCCAACCGCCTCTCCTTTATTGACCAGACGGCCTCGCGCAAGATCGCGGCCATAGCAAAGGACACAGCACCCGCGTTTTGACTTACAGGTCAGAACCGACCGAATTTTAACCGAATTGATGCCGCTTTCGTTAATTTTTTTAACAGCATCTTCATCTATTTCATGATTCTCCTCGACAATAACCTCTCCTGAATAAGGATCCACCACATCTTCCAGGGCGACACGGCCAAGAATTCTATCCCCAACCGGTTCAATAATCTTTCCCCCTTCTACAAGCGACTTCATCTCTATCCCATCCAGCGTTCCGCAGTCATGTTCGTAAATAACATTATCCTGCGAAACATCCACAAGCCGCCGGGTCAGATATCCCGAATTTGCCGTTTTAAGCGCGGTATCCGCAAGGCCCTTCCGTGCCCCGTGTGTTGAAATAAAATACTGAAGAACAGTCAGGCCTTCCCTGAAATTAGCGGTGATAGGCGTCTCGATAATCTCACCGGTCGGTTTTGCCATCAGCCCCCGCATTCCAGCAAGCTGGCGAATCTGCTGGGCGCTACCCCGGGCGCCGGAATCCGCCATAATAAAAACAGGATTCAGGCTCTTGGTCCGCTGGCTCTTTTCTCCCTTCTCATCTTCCAGGGTTTCATACCGCAGGGCATCCATCATTTCGTCAGCAACCCTTTCGGTGGTATTCGCCCAAATATCAATAACCTTGTTGTAACGTTCACTTTCTGTAATAACACCCTCTCTGTAATGCTTGTAAATCTCCGCGATTTTATTGTTAGCGGTATTAAGAAGATCTTTCTTTTTCTCCGGGACCGTCAGGTCATCAATACAGATGGAAATCCCTGCCTTGGTGGCATAATAATAACCAAGATTTTTCAGCTTGTCCGTCAGAATAACGGTCTTTTTATCCCCCGCCTTTCTAAAGGAAAAATCCACCAGACTGGCCACCTGCTTCTTGGTCATCGGGCGGTTAATCAGGTCAAAGGGGATATCCTCCGGAATAACTTCACTCAGAAGAATCCGACCCACACTCGTTTCAATAATCTCGCCATTCATTCTCACACGAATTGCGGCATGGAGATCCGCCTGCTCCTGGTCATAGGCGATACGCACCTCTTCAGGATTTGCGAAGGTCTTTCCCTCTCCTTTGACATACGGGCGCGTAACGGTCATATAATATAAACCGAGGACAATATCCTGTGTAGGAACAATAATAGGTTTTCCATTCGCGGGTGAAAGAATATTGTTGGTCGACATCATGAGAACGCGCGCCTCTGTCATCGCTTCCACGGAAAGCGGGACATGAACGGCCATCTGGTCGCCATCAAAATCCGCGTTGTATGCCGTACAGACAAGCGGGTGGAGCTGAATGGCCTTGCCTTCAACCAGAATCGGCTCAAAGGCCTGAATACCCAGCCGATGCAGGGTTGGTGCCCTGTTCAGCATAACGGGGTGCTCTCGGATAATCTCATCCAGAATATCCCATACCTCCGGTCCTTCCTTCTCAACAATTTTTTTGGCGGCCTTGATGGTAATCGCCAGTCCCTTCTCTCTTAATTTTCCATAGATAAAGGGTTTAAACAGTTCCAGGGCCATTCTTTTCGGAAGACCGCATTTTTGAAGTTTCAGCTTTGGCCCTACCACGATCACAGAACGTCCGGAATAATCCACACGTTTGCCGAGAAGGTTCTGGCGAAACCGGCCCTGTTTTCCCCGGAGCATATCACTGAGGGACTTCAGGGGTTTCTTATTCGCGCCCACGATGGCCCGGCCCCGCTTTCCATTATCAAAAAGGGCATCTACCGCCTCCTGGAGCATGCGTTTCTCATTTCGGATGATAATATCCGGCGCATCCAGTTCCAATAGGCGTTTGAGACGGTTGTTCCGGTTGATGACCCGCCGATAGAGATCATTCAAATCAGATGTGGCAAATCGCCCGCCGTCGAGGGGAACAAGGGGGCGCAAATCCGGAGGCAGAACGGGAATAATGGTAAGAATCATCCATTCGGGTTTGTTTCCGGATCCAATAAATGCCTCAACTATCTTCAGCCGTTTAACAATCTTTTTCTTTTTCGTCTCTGACTTGGTGTCCGTGAAGGCCTCCCGAAGTCCTCTGGCAAGGGCCTCAAGATCAATTTCTTCCAATAACTCCCGAACAGCCTCGGCGCCCATGTTGGCGCGAAAATCCCACCCCTGCTCATCAAGCAGTTCCTGGTACCGTTCTTCGGACAGCAGCTCTCCTTTTTTGAGAGACGTTTCCATGGGATCCAGGACCACATACGACTCAAAGTAGAGAATGCTTTCCAGCTCTCGGATTGACATATCTAACAGTGTCCCTATTTTACTGGGAATACTTTTCAAAAACCAGATATGGGCCACGGGGCTCGCAAGCCTGATGTGCCCCAGCCGCTCCCGGCGAACCTTTGATTGAATCACTTCAACACCGCATTTTTCACAAACAATTCCACGATGTTTCATCCGCTTATATTTACCGCAGTTACACTCATAATCCTTAACGGGTCCGAAAATTCTGGCACAAAACAGCCCGTCTTTTTCAGGTTTGAAGGTTCGGTAATTAATCGTTTCAGGTTTTTTTACTTCTCCGTAGGAACTGGCCTCTATCTTTTCAGGCGAAGCCAGCCCAATACGAATGGCATCAAAATCCACCGTTTCCTTTGAATCGGAAAACCAGGAAGAGGTAAAACGTTGCAAGGTTATCCCTCCTTTTGTTTCGTCTTTGAGGTGTCCATAAGATCCACATCAAGACAAAGACTCTGTAGCTCTTTTACAAGAACATTAAACGACTCCGGGATCCCGGGCCGAAGCACATCTTCACCCTTGACAATGGCCTCATACGCCCTGGTTCTCCCAGTAACATCGTCTGATTTTATCGTTAAAAACTCCTGAAGGGTGTAGGCAGCACCATACCCTTCCATAGCCCAGACCTCCATTTCTCCAAAACGCTGTCCACCAAATTGTGCCTTTCCACCCAATGGCTGCTGCGTTACAAGGGAATAGGGACCAATAGAACGGGCATGAATTTTATCGTCCACAAGGTGATGCAGTTTAAGCATATACATGCCGCCAACAGTCACCTCATGATCAAAGGGTTCGCCGGTCCTCCCGTCAAAGAGGATTGACTGACCGACTTGCGGAATCCCCGCCATATCCATATAAGATTTTATTTCCTTTTCCGAAGCACTGTCAAAAACGGGAACCGCCATGTGAAAACCATCCTGGACACCCTCAGCGACCTGAAGAACCTCCTCGTCGGTGGCTTCATCAATCATCTTATCAAGCTTTTCTGACTGAAAAACCTCCTTGAGCCGTTCACGGATCTTTCCAATAGGAAATCGTTTTTCCATCATGGCCTGAATTTGCTGGCCGAGCTCACTCGCCGCCCAACCAAGATGGGCCTCCAGAATCTGCCCCACATTCATTCGGGAAGGCACGCCAAGGGGATTCAAGACAATATCTACGGGAGTTCCGTCAGGCAAAAAAGGCATGTCGCCTTCCGGAAGAATTCTGGAAATAATCCCTTTATTTCCATGGCGGCCGGACATTTTATCTCCAACAGACAGTTTACGTTTAATTGCGAGATAAACTTTTACTGTTTTAATAACACCAGGTGGTAATTCTTCACCTTTGGATACCCTTGAAATACGGGTTTGATACAAGGTACGAACCGCGTCAATTTTTTCCTGCATTCGGTCCAGCATCATCCTGACCTGGAACATATCCACATCCTCAGCCGCCACTTTTTCAAGTTCCCTGACATCAATTCCTGCCAGGGCTTCCTCTGTTAAATCAGTCCCTTTAAGCAATTTTTCGCCCGACTGAAGGGGGATTTCCTTTAAAACTTTCTTCCCCGCAAAAAGAGGAATCATGGCCTCTTTTGTCGCCTGCAGAATGACCCTTATCTCATCCGCCTGATCCCCTTCAAGCCTGTCCTTTTCCATCTGCTCGATAGCAAGGGTTCGTTCATCAACATCCTGCCCCTTTCTTGAAAGGACCTTAACATCAATAATCACGCCTTCAACCCCATGGGGAACCCTCAGAGAGGTATCCCGAACATCGCCGGCCTTTTCACCAAAGATGGCCCTGAGAAGTTTCTCTTCAGGAGAAAGCTGCGTTTCCCCCTTCGGCGTAATCTTTCCCACAAGAATATCTCCGGATTTGACCAGGGCGCCAAGGCGAACAATGCCGCTTTCATCCAGGTCTTTTAATGCCTCTTCCCCCACGTTGGGGATATCACGGGTAATTTCTTCTTTTCCCAGCTTGGTGTCTCTTGCCGAAAGTTCAAGTTCCTCAATGTGGATGGAGGTATAAATATCTTCCTTCAGTATTTTTTCGCTGACCAGGATCGAATCTTCAAAGTTATAGCCGCTCCAGGGCAAAAAGGCCACCAGGACGTTCCGTCCCAGCGCAAGCTCGCCACGGTCTGTTGAGGGCCCATCCGCGATAATATCCCCCTTTACAACGTGCTGGCCTTTCCTGACAATCGGTTTTTGATTAATGCAGGTATTCTGATTGGAACGCATGAATTTTATAAGTGGATAGACGTCAACTTCAAACTCACCACTGTTATTATCCAAGTGTTTGATAATAATTTTAGAGGCATCTACAAACTCAACGGTTCCAGAGCGTTTCGCGGAAATAACAACCCCGGAATCCCGCGCTACAATTTTTTCCATCCCCGTCCCGACCAAGGGGGCCTCGGCCCTGAGCAGGGGAACTGACTGACGCTGCATGTTAGACCCCATTAAGGCCCGGTTTGCGTCATCATGCTCGAGAAATGGGATTAAAGAAGCCGCCACACTGACAAGCTGCTTCGGAGAAACATCCATAAAGTCAATTTCCTCCGGGGGAACCATAACAAAATCTCCCCCCTTTCGGGCCGTTATAAGCGGCTTCAGAAATTTCCCTTCCTCATCAAGCGGGGCATTTGCCTGGGCAATCACCGTGCCTTCTTCTTCAAGCGCAAAGAGGTATTTGATTTCATGTGTTGCCCGACCATTTTTCACCACACGATAAGGTGTTTCGATAAAACCGAATGGGTTAATGCGCGCGTAAGTACTGAGAGAAGAAATCAATCCAATATTCGGCCCTTCAGGTGTTTCAATCGGGCAAATCCGTCCATAATGCGTGGGATGCACATCACGCACCTCAAAACCCGCCCGTTCGCGCGTCAGACCGCCAGGTCCGAGGGCGCTTAACCGGCGTTTATGTGTAATTTCCGACAGGGGATTGACCTGATCCATAAATTGCGACAACTGGCTGCTGCCAAAAAACTCCTTAAGAATGGCCGTCAGCGGCTTTGAGTTAATCAGATCATGCGGCATAAGGGTCTCGACATCCTGAAGACTCATCTTTTCCTTGATCGCCCGTTCCAGCCGGACCAGTCCGATATGGAACTGATCCTCTACCAGCTCGCCAACCGTACGCACCCGTCTGTTGCCCAAATGATCAATATCATCCTCAACACCATGGCCGTCCTTCAGCCCAAAAAGATATTTCACAACCGCAACGATATCTTCTTCTGAAAGCGTCATTAAACTCTCGTCAACCTGAATACCAAGCTTGTAGTTGAGCTTCATTCTCCCAACCGTTGAAAGCTCGTAGCGATCTGGGTTAAAAAAGAGATTTCTGAAAAACATCCTCGCCGTTTCCAGCGTGGGAAGATCGCCGGGACGAAGACGTTTGTAAATCTCCACGGTGGCTTTATCACGCTCAAGTTCTTTAATCCCTTTTTCTACACCCTCTTCCTGAAAGGCCTCTATGTCCTTATCCGTCAGGACAAGTTTATCATTCAGTAATGTTTGATGGATAGAATTATTTACAGTAATATTATCTATAAAAAGAACAGGGAAATGCGAAACACCCGCCTCCGTAATGGCCTCAATCATCTCCTGAGTCAGTTCGGTATTACACGGAACAATCACCTCGCCAGTCTTCTTGTCAACCACATCCCGGCCGACAACTTTGTTCTCCAGAGACAACGGGTCAATAGGGATTCGGTCCATTCCCAAATCTTTAATTTTTTTCAACAGGGTTTTGGTAACCTTACGGCCCTTCTTCGCGACAACTTCTCCGGTCTCGGGGTGGAGAATATCCTGATCCAGCCGCTGTTTTAGAAACAATTCTTCATTAATACGTTTGTACATACCTGTTGGGGTCACTTCAACTTCTTCACTTTGATAAAACAGCTTCAGGATGTCTTCTTTGCCATATCCCAGGGCCCTGAGAAGAATCGTCACCGGCATTTTCCGGCGCCGGTCAATCCTCACAAACATGAAATCTTTCTGATCAAATTCAAAATCAAGCCACGACCCGCGATGGGGAATCACACGGCAGAAATAAATCTTCTTGCTGACGTTTTTTTCAGAGCTGAAAAACACCCCCGGAGACCGATGAAGCTGGCTGACAATAACCCTTTCCGTCCCATTGTTAATAAAGGTCCCATGCTCGGTCATCAGGGGAATTTCCCCGAGATAGACTTCCTGCTCCTTAATCGCTTTAAATGATTTTTTGTCTTCTTTTTCGGTATCCCAGATAAGAAGCCGAATCGTCACCTTCATGGGGGCTTCATAGGTTAGCCCTTTTAAAATACACTCCGACACATCCGCTTTAGGTTTGCCAATCTTATATTCCAGAAACTCTAATGTCGCGGATTCATAAAAATCATGGATAGGGAAAACCGTCTTAAAGACCCTTTGTAATCCTATCTCTTCGCGCTCCTCAGGCGGAACCTCCATCTGTAAAAATTTCTTATAGGAGCTGGTCTGAATTTCTATAAGATTTCCAACTTCTATGGTTCCCCGAATCTTCGAAAAATCTTTTCGAATTATTTTTCCCTTCATGAAATCTGTCCCTCTAAACGAATCTTACGGGGGGATTTCTCCCCCCGCTTAAAATATTTTTTGCATCAGCTTATTTGACTTCTGCCGAACCACCTGCTTCTTCAATCTTTTTAACAATAGCCGCCGCTTCATCCTTGGGAATTGCCTCTTTCACAGGTTTGGGCGCGCTTTCAACAAGATCCTTGGCCTCTTTGAGGCCCAGACTCGTTACTTCCCTTACTGCTTTAATAACCTGAATTTTCTTCTCGCCATATCCTGTCAAGATGACATCAAACTCTGTTTTTTCTTCCGCAACTTCCGCGGCCGCACCCGGCGCTGCCGCAGCTACAGCCACGGGCGCCGCAGCAGACACACCAAATTTCTCTTCAAGTTCCTTCACGAACTCGGACAGTTCCAAGACTGTCATATTTTCGATAAATTTTACAACATCCTCTTTTTTTATATCAGCCATTGATTCTTTTCCTCCTTAAATAAACTTTTTTTAGGCGGCCTTTTGTTCTTCAACCGCATGTAAAACGTTAACCAGCCCTCGCATCACACCCGTAAGGACGTTGACTAATCCAGATTGCGAAGCATTAAGCACAGACATCAACTGGGCCAAAAGCACATCTCTATCCGGCAGGCTGGCAAGCCCTTCTATATCCGAAACATCCAGCGGCTTCCCGCCGAGGATACCTCCTTTAATCTGAAACGACTTGTTGTTCTTTGAAAACGCCTTCAAGACCTTCGCTGGAGACACCGGGTCAACATCGGATATTGTTACCGCGGTCGGTCCCGTGAACTGGTCTTTTATCTGTTCAAGATCTGTCCCTTCGCTCGCAATTCTCAGCAGGGTATTCTTAACAACACGAATTTCCGCGTCCTTCTCCCGCAACTGTTTGCGAAGCGCGTTCATTGATTCCACATCCAACCCGCGATAATCTGAAAGTATCAGCACCTGATATTTTGAAAATGCCTCTTTCAGTTCGGATATAATCGCTGCTTTTTCTTCTTTTTTAATCGTCATCACCCCCTTTCTTTTTGTGGTTTTCCACTCCCATCAAAGTCAGAGGGCAAATCAAAAGATCTCTTTTTGATCTCAATTCCCTCACACCGTTTCGAGAGGCGGCATAGTGCCAATTAAGCCGAAGCACCTTCTGTCTTTAACAGGTGGAGCTATTCAAGAAGACAAACGCGAAAGTTTGTCTTCCTATTTTATCAAATTTTGAAGCTGTACAGGGTCAAGCTTTAGCCCGGGGCTCATCGTTGTGGAAAGCGCTATTCCCCTGAAATACGTCCCCTTGCTTGAAGATGGTTTCATCTTAACAATGGTTTCAAAAAGGGCAAGAAAGTTTTCCCTGAGTTTTTCCCTCCCGAAACTTTTCTTTCCTATCCCCGCGTGAACAATCCCGGATTTTTCTGTCCGGAATTCAACTTTCCCTGTTTTAAGTTCCTTCACAGCCTTCGCGACATCAAAGGTTACCGTCCCAACTTTGGGATTCGGCATGAGGCCGCGCGGTCCAAGGACACGGCCAACCTTGCTGACCGCTCCCATCATATCAGGGGTTGCAATGGCCTTATCAAACTCCAGCCAGCCGCCCTTAATTTTCTCTATTAAATCATCCCCACCGACAAAATCAGCACCCGCATCCGCCGCTTCTTTTTCCTTCTCCCCTTTCGCAAATACCAGAACCTTCACGGACTTCCCGGTCCCATGAGGGAGAATAACCGTGCCGCGCACCATCTGGTCCGCGTGACGGGGATCCACACCCAGCCGGTAGGCAACATCCACGTTTTCGTCAAAATCAGCAAAGGCCAGTTTTTCGAGAAGCTCCAGCGCCTCATCAAGAGAGTACCGTTTCAAGCGATCAATCATGGCCTTTCTCTCTAAATATTTTTTTCCTTGTTTCGGCATTTCAAAATTCTCCTAAGAAACTATTTCCAGCCCCATACTTCGGGCCGTTCCCGCTATAACCAGAACCGCGCCTTCCATATTCTTGCAATTCAGATCCGGCATTTTTTTCTCCGCGATTTCCCTCACCTGCGCCTCTGTAACCTTTCCCACTTTATTTCGATTCGGCTCTCCAGAACCCTTCGCAATCTTCGCCGCCTGCTTGAGCAAAAAAGAAGCAGGGGGGGTCTTTGTCTGGAACGTGAAAGAACGGTCCGCATAAACCGTTATAACGACAGGGATAATTACTCCCGCATCCCCCTGCGTTTTCGCGTTAAAGGCCTTACAAAATTCCATAATATTAACACCATGCTGTCCCAGAGCCGGGCCAACGGGCGGGGAAGGTGATGCCTGCCCCCCCGGAATCTGCAATTTTATCATTCCCAGTACTTTTTTAGCCATATTCTAACCCTTCCTCTCAAATTTATTACACTTTTTCAACCTGTGAAAACTCCAGTTCCACAGGTGTTGAACGTCCAAATATACTCACCATAACCCGCAACTTTCTTTTATCCGGTTTGACCTCCTCAATAGCCCCTGTAAAACCGCTGAAAGGTCCATCAATAATCTTCAGGAGATCTCCTTCAAAATAATCCACCTTCGTTTTAACCTTACTGGCTCCCTCCTCAATTTGTTTCATAAGGGTTTTGACTTCCCGTTCACTCATCGGTTTGGGTGTTTTACTGTTTCCGGCAAACCCCATAATCTTCGGGGTATCTTTCACCAGATGCCATGTTTTATCATTCAAATCCATATGAACAATCATATAGCCGGGATAAATTTTTCGCTGGGACGTCTTACGCTGCCCTTTCACCATAGCCACCACTGTTTCCGTGGGAACAAGGATCTCGGCGAAATACGCCTCCATCATCTGTTGTTGTATCCGGCTGAGCAGACCTTCCCTGGCCTTTTGCTCATAACCAGAATAGGTATGAACCACATACCATTCCATTGACATAAACAATAAACTCCTTATTGCAGATTATCTACAGGCTGAGAAACAATTTTACAAGTTTCGTCAGAATAATGTCAACAAGTCCCAAATAAAACGCAGTAATAAATACAACAGCAAGTACCACCGACGTTGCGGAAATGGTCTCCTTCCGAGAAGGCCACGTCACCTTCTTCAGCTCGACCTTTACTTCCCTTAAAAACTGTTTGATATCCCGCGGTTTTATCATAATAATCCTCACTAATGGCAGGCCAGGAGGGATTCGAACCCCCAACACCCGGATTTGGAGTCCGGTGCTCTAGCCGTTAGAGCTACTGGCCTATTTAACCTCCCGGTGAACGGTATGTTTTCTGCAAAACCGGCAATATTTCTTCAGCTCAATTTTTTCTGTTGTCGTCCGTTTATTCTTCGTCGTCGTGTAATTTCTATGTTTGCACTCAGTGCAGCCTAAAGTAACCGTTATTCTCATTCATTCCTCTCCAGAAAATATATACCCATCATCCTATTCAATAACCTGGCTGATGACACCGGCACCCACTGTCCGGCCACCTTCCCGTATCGCAAACCGAAGCCCCTCTTCCATCGCTATCGATGTGATT
>JANTFN010000020.1 GCA_024763435.1 Thermodesulfobacteriota bacterium
TTCTCAGGCCGTTGTGGCGGACGCCACGGACAAAGAGGCCCTTATCAGCCTTGGTGTGGGAGAGGTTGACGACGCGATTGTCGCTATCGGCCAGCCCATGGCAGCCAGTATCCTTGCCACCCTTTACCTTCGGGAGATGGGAATTGGAAACATTGTCGTCAAGGCCATCAGTACCGACCACGCGAAGATCCTCGAAAAAATCGGGGCGAATGAAGTCATTTTCGCGGAGCGCGAAATGGCCATTAAGGTGGCCAACAGCCTGACTTCTCATAATATCATCGATTTTCTCCCCCTTGCTCCCGAATACGGCATCATGGAGGTCGCTCCCCCCGTGGAGTTTATCGGAAAGACGCTCGGGGGAATTGATCTGAGAAAAAAATACAAGGTCCAGGTTGTTGCTATCAAGCAGCTCATCCCGGAAAAGATGATTATGGTTCCCGGGGCTGATTTTGTCATCAAAGACAGTGACGTCCTTGTGGTCATGGGAGAGGACAAAAATCTCGAGGCCCTCCAGAAAAAGAAGCTATAACCCTGTCATGAAAACGATACGCGAAATCCTTGAAGCAAAGGAACTTAAAATTCTCTCACCAGCTGCCACGCTCAGCAGCGCGACGCGGGGGAGGTTACGCCCGGAACCGAAAGACGCTGTGCGCCCCGCCTTTCAGCATGACCGGGACCGAATCATTCACAGCAAGTCATTCCGGCGTCTGAAACATAAAACACAGGTTTTTCTCTCTCCCGCGGGGGATCACTACCGCACCCGGCTCACGCATACCCTTGAGGTCTCCCAGATTGCCCGAACCATTTCAAAGGCCCTGGGACTCAACGAGGATTTAACCGAGGCGATTGCCCTGGGGCACGACCTTGGGCATACCCCCTTCGGTCACGCGGGTGAAAATGTTCTGAACGAAATCGTTCCAGGGGGATTCCGGCACTACGAGCAGAGCCTGCGCGTGGTGGATATTCTTGAAAAAAACGGCAGGGGTCTGAATCTCACCTACGAGGTCCGCGACGGCATCCTGAAACATTCCAAGGGACTTGGCGCCATTATCCCGAGAAAGGAAGACCAGCTTCCGGTAACGCTGGAAGGCCAGGTTGTCCGAATCGCCGATGTCGTTGCCTACATCAACCACGACCTCGATGACGCGCTGCGCAGCGGCATTCTCAAGCCGGGAGATATCCCGGAAGATATTCTGACTGGCATGGGCAAAACCCATTCCAGCCGAATCAACACCCTGGTCACAGATATTATCAGCGTCTGTCTCGCGCAAGCCCCCCTGACATTCATCTGTTTCTCTCCCCACATGGAAACCCTCACCGAGGCCCTGCGGTCCTTTCTTTATAAAAGCGTCTATACCAGCCCCAGGGTTGCCGCTGATTTTAAAAAGTCATCCAGAATCCTGAAGGATCTCTACGCCTACTTTCTCGAGGATCCGTCCCGTCTGCCATCGGAAATGGTTGAGAGCACCAAAAACGGCCCGGACACGCGGCGTGTCTGTGATTTTATTGCCGGGATGACGGATCAATACGCCCTTCAGCTCTATCAAAAGATTTTCATGCCCCACCCCTGGATGATTTATTAAGATGGTTCTACCCCAAAAACCGGCCATGTCCGCCAAAAAGGCCCTCCCATGATTGTCCTGGGAATTGAATCTTCCTGCGACGAAACAGCCGCCGCGGTTTATGACACCTCAAAGGGACTGCTTGCCAGTGTTGTCCGGTCTCAGATAGCCGACCACGCCCCCTATGGCGGGGTTATTCCGGAACTGGCCGCGCGAAAACACCTTGAAGCCATCATTCCCGTTACCCGGGAGGCCATACAACAGGCCGGTCTCAGTCTGGCCGAGACTGACGGAATTGCCGCGACCTACACCCCCGGTCTGATCGGTGCCCTGCTGGTAGGCCTGTCTTTCGCGAAGGCGCTTGCCTGGTCACTTCACTGTCCCTTTATCGGGGTTCACCACCTTGAAGGGCATCTTCTCTCGCCCTTTCTGGATACGGCGGTTACAGCCCCGTCTTTTCCGTTTATCGCGCTGATTGTCTCCGGGGGCCATACCAGCCTGTACAAGGTCTCGGATTTTGGAAACTATCATCTCCTCGGTAAAACCGTGGATGATGCGGCAGGCGAGGCCCTGGACAAAGCGGGAAAACTCCTGGGCCTCCCCTACCCAGGCGGCATGGCCATTGACACCCTGACAAGGGAAGCGGGCAACCGTAACGCCTATGACTTCCCTATCGGTTTGAATCAGCGCGACAACCTGAATTTCAGTTTCAGCGGTCTGAAAACATCTCTTGTCTATCGGCTTAAAAAAATGGGGCTGGTTCCCCGCAGCGGCATGGTGCCGCCAATCGACCCGCCTCTCCTTCAGGACCTGGCAGCCTCCTACCAGGAAGCCGTGGTCTCGGCCCTGATCCGGAAGGCCTCTTTCGCCCTTCAGGAAACCGGCCTGGCGGATCTGGTTGTTACGGGCGGCGTAGCCTCCAATCATCGGCTGCGCGAGCGGCTTGTCAAAAAAGCAGAAAAAGAGGGCGTTCGCATTATATTTCCTGACAAGGCGTATTGTACGGACAATGCGGCCATGATAGCGTTTGCGGGAACCCTCCGTTTGAAGGCAGGTCAGCGGCATGACCTGTCCCTGAATGCTGTTTCACGCCTGCCTTTGGAGTCTATCTAACCCACCATTACCTGCTCTTCCGCGAAACGGAAATGTTCTTCTTCCTGTGGGTGAATGGAAAAAGCTACCGTCGCCGGGCCAACCCGCCCGAGATACATGACAATGACAAGAATCAGCTTGCTTGCAGCGGACAACGCCGACGTAATCCCCGTAGACAGCCCCACCGTTCCAAAGGCTGAAACAACTTCAAATAACCCGTTCATCAGGTGCCATCGCGACTGGCCAAAGGGAACGCCCCAGCTTTCTATCCCCATCACAAGCAATGTGGCGGCAAAAACCGTCGCAAAGGACAGAAAGGTAATGACAATAACCCGGTCGGTAACGCCCTGCGGGAGTGTGCGCCGCAGGATAAAAACACGCCGGTGGCCGCGTATCCGCCGCCAGATCAGCAGCAGCAAAACCATAAACGCACTGGTCTTAATTCCACCCCCGCATGATCCGGGGGAGGCGCCCACAAACATCAAAAAAACCGTCAAAAACAGGGTCGCGTGCGTGAGTTTTGCGTAATCAAGCGTGTTAAACCCCGCCGTTCGCGCCGTCACGGACTGGAAAAAGGCCGCGAGAATTTTCCCCTTTACCGGCAGAGCAGCCATCTGGTTCGGGAATTCCGCAATAAAAATTACCGCGGCCCCGAACACAATAAGCCCCCCCGTGGCGATTAAAACAACCTTGGAATGCAGGGCAAGCTTCCGCTTCCGCTGAAACAGCGCGGGGAGATCTATTAAAACCAGAAAACCCAGCCCACCAAGGACAATAAGAGCCATGAAAACCAGGTTGATACCGATATTATTCTGATAGCGGACAAGGCTGTCCGGAAACAGGGAAAACCCCGCGTTGCAAAAGGCGGAGACGGAATGAAATACCGCCAGATAAATCGCCCTGGGAAGGGGAAAATCCCCTGAAAAAAGCCAGGCCAGGGAAAAGGCGCCAAGGGCTTCAATACTGAAAGTAAGGATAAAAATAGCCTTGAGCATCCCCCCGAAATCCCTGAAAGGGGAATGGCTGAAACTGTCATGAATGGCCATCCGCCCTTTAAAAGATATCTTTTTCCCCAGAAGAAGCATGAAAAAAACAGAAAAAGTCATGATTCCAAGGCCGCCAATCTGAATCAGGGCAAGGATAACAATCTGTCCAAAAAGGGTAAATTTAGCCCCCGTATCGACCACAATAAGGCCGGTCACGCATACGGCGGATGTGGACGTAAAGAGGGCATCGATAAAAGAAACATGCGGGCCCCGGGCGCTCACCGGCAGCCAGAGAAAAAAGGCACCCACAAAAATCGTCAGCGCAAATCCCAGCAGGAGATAATGTGCGGGCTGTAATGAAAACCGCTTAACGAATGATTCTTTCCTCGACGTATCCAACCTGAAGGGCCCTTACACGTTAAATCTGAAGTTGATAATATCCCCGTCACGCACGGGATATTCCTTCCCTTCAAGTCTCAGCAATCCCTTCTGGCGCGCGGCGGGGATGCTCCCAACCTCCATAAGGGTGTCATAGGAAATAATCTCCGCTTTAATGAAGCCCCGTTCGAAGTCCGAATGAATCGTGCCGGCCGCCTTGGCCGCCGGTAACGCCTCGGGAATTGTCCACGCCTTGACCTCATCTTCGCCGACGGTAAAAAAAGATATTTTCCCCAGTTTACGGTAACATAAGTGAATCAAGCGGGTCATCGCGCTTTCTTCAACCCCGAGGTCCTTCAAAAACAGGGCCGCATCCTCCGGTGACAGCTGGGCGATTTCCATTTCTATTTCGCCGGCAACCATAAAAAGGGCGTCTTCTAAAAAGGGGTATGTCGTCCGTATCCTTTCTGCCAGGGCATCCAGCGCTGTATCCCCAATCTGGTTTTCATGAATGTTCAGGGCAAGAATAAGGGGCCGCAGGGTCAGGAAATCAAATCCCCTCAGGCGCTGCTTCTCCGCCGGGGTAAACGAAAGCTGGTTCAGGAACGTCTCCGACTCGAGCGCTGACTGGCAATGTTTAAGGATAGCTGTTTCATCCTTTACGGGAAGGCCCCGTTTTGCGTCCTTTGCAAGGCGTTCCATACGTTTCTCGATAATCGACAGATCTGACAAAATCAGATCCGTGTGAAAACGCTCGATATCCCGTATCGGGTCCACTTTCCCCAGGGGATGGGGAAAGACGCTGTCCGGGAACGCCCTGACGACATGCACAAATGCCTCTATTCGCCCCACGGATTTCAAAAACGAACCGTCCATTTCGCGGTTCTGGCCGTCTTTGACAATCCCCGCAAAATCGAGGTATTCCATTTCCGCGTAGGTTGTTTTTTTGGGCTGATACATCTCACTCAGGCGGGTTACCCGATCGTCCATTACCTTCACAACCTTGATATCCGGCCCCTGTCTTCCCGAACGCTGACCTTCGGACGATGTGCCGGTCAGCGCCTCAAAAAGGGTCGTTTTTCCGCAAAGCGGCAATCCTATAATTCCAATACGCATGGTCCTTCTCTATCTCAAATTTAAGACAACTTCAAGGGTAAGGAAATAACCGAAAAGGCGAGAGGTCTTTTTTAATTTCAATCCCGTCAGACTGTATCTCCCCCCGCTTACAGTGGGTCTTATTTACCCATCACCGGCAATACGATCCGTTTCTCTGCCATATCTACCACAGAAACCTGATATGCCTTGTCCTTGAGGAGGCGATTTACAAGCGCCTGCGAATACGGGCGATAACGCAGTTTCACAACCAGACGAACCTCTTTCCTTATTTCTTTCGGAACAGGAATGGTATAGCCGACAATCTCCATGCCTTTCGGCGGAATACTGTGATTCCACAAAAAATGGTCAATCTTCCAAGGCTTGATGGTATGCTGACCGTTGGCATCTACTGCATACGCATCAAATAATTTCGTATCCTGTTCAATCGTCCCTGATCCGTCCAGCGCCCCCGAGTGATAAAAGACCCGCCCGTCTTTGTCCCGCGCTTCTATATTCAGCCACATCTGCCTGATCTCCACGAGAGAAGTCGGGAGGTTATGCCCAGCGGCAACATTTTTGACCTTGACCTTCAATTTGAGAAGCCGCCCCGGTACTGCCACTGCATCCGACACCTCAAGATCGAGCGATGCCGCGGTCTGAAGGCGGTGCATGATTTCTCGCGCGTGGTCCTGGTGCCCTTCACGCAACGCCATCGGGTAATTTCCTCCGAGAAACCAGTGGGGGAAAAAGGGGGTTCGTTCCGGTTTCAGGTCCGAGGCAGGCCCGCTCATCGTCGGTGGTGTCAGGGTCCGCGCCGCTTCCACAGCCTTTTCAACCGGCATCATATGACAATGCTGGCATTGTATTCCTTTCTGGGCGTAAACGGAATGTTTCCACTCATCATAGGTACGCTCGAGGGGCAGGTTGGACGAAAAATGAAAGGCCTGGTGACAATCCGCACAAATCAGAGAGGTTGTGTGCAGTGGGGACAACACACCTTTGTGGGCAATCGTGTCGCAATTTTCATAAGGGCCTCTTTTGACTTTTCCGGGAGATAGTGTAAACGCGCCGTTTCCGGGTTCTCCCGCGGGCGACTGGCGTCCATGGCTTCCCGAGATGCTATGGCAGACATCACACTGAACACCAAAGGTAGAAACCAGGTCCGTATCTTCTGAAAAAACATCTTCCGCCTTTGTGACATCTTCAGTTACAAGCCCTGCGGGGGTATGACACCCAATACAGAACTTGTCTGTCTTCCCGCCTGTTTCCTCGGATCCCATGGCCATCAGCGCGCGCCAGACCGGATCAGTAAAGGCCGCGGCATGCATGGAGCCCTGCCACTCACTGTATATCTTTTTGTGGCACGTGCCACATTCAGGGGCGCCTGAAAAATTATCCAGGGAAGCCGGAACCTCGCCATCCACCTGGATAAGAGCGGGATAAAAAGGATACGTCGGCGTCTCCGGTAACGCCTCTTCTGTTTTCTGTACCGTTTCGCCGGGTTTGGCTAGCGGCGGTTTATTCCCTGTCTCTCCCGCATCCGGCGGCGGAGCCGGAGGCTCCTGCTGCCCGGCGGGCGTTTTTTCAGGCGAAACCTGTCCGGGCTTTGGTAATACCGCCGGCTTTAATGGCGGCGAGGCCTGCTCTTCCACGGAGGGGACTACCGGTTTCGGTATTTCTGTCAGCGTTGCGCCAGTTCCTCGCCCGGGCAAAAGAAATAACGCCGCACCCATCACAAGTGCCAAATAAGCTGCCTTCATTTTCTACTCCCTCATCAGTTTTCGAAGCAATGACACATTAATCACGTCCATTTCAATCTGGGTTTCAGGGTCTGTCTTCGGAGTTTCAAGAATAAAGGGGAGAGATACCAGGCGCGCATCATTGAGAAAATAGGCGAATGCCTGCTCCCCTATCTGTCCTCTCCCGATATGTTCATGCCGGTCCACCCTTGATCCCAGTTCTTTTTTTGAATCATTAACATGAAGGGCCTTCAGGCGTTCAAGGCCTATAATATCATCAAACGCATGCAATGTTTTGTCATACGCTTCTCTGTCGCGGATATCGTACCCCGCCGCGAAGATATGGCAGGTATCAAGACAGACCCCCATCCTTTCGGGAACAGCTGCCTCGTCGAGAATATCGCGCAGGTGTTCAAATTTGTACCCCAATTGCGTTCCCTGACCCGCGGTTGTCTCGACCAGCACCGCCACATGGCTGGTTCCGGATTCAAGAAGCGCGAGACGAATGGCCTTGCCAACCTGCTTGATTCCTTCCGCTTCCCCGCTTCCCCGATGCGCCCCGGGATGCATGACAAGCCACGGAATTCTCAGGGCTTCGCATCGTGAAAGTTCCTCTTCAAATGCCGCTAGTGACCGCTCAAACAATCCGCGTTCAGGGGACGCCAGATTTATCAGATAGCTGTCGTGCGCGATGACAGAGGTTATTCCCGTCTCTTCCCTGCGCCGGGAAAACCTCTCTTTCTCTTTATCCTCAAGGGGTTTTGAACGCCACTGGCTGGCATTTTTCGTAAAAATCTGAATAGCGTCGAGCCCCAGGGCATCTCCTCTGTCCAGGGCCCTGGACACCCCTCCCGCAGCTGACATGTGCGCGCCTATTTCAGGCATTTCATCCCTTAAAAGATATCCTTTTCGCTCTCCTCGATAGCCCTGTCAATTTCCTGCTTCAGTTCCGGCGGCAGGCCTTCGATTTCCACATTCAAAAATCCCCGTACGATGGTCGCGGTCGCTTCCTCTTCCGATAACCCCCGCGACATAAGATACTCAATCTCCTCCTGCGCGATCTTCCCTACCGCGGCTTCATGGGACATATCCACACCCCGCAGACGCCCTTCAAGCTCGGGAATTGCGTGTATGATTCCTCTTTCCGTCAGGATAAGGCCGTTGCACTCCAAATGGGCCTTGATTTCTTCGGCGTTTCCTATCAGGTGTCCGCGCGCAATAATCGTTCCACCATTGCTGATCGTCCTGGAGATGATTTCCGACCGGGATCCCCTGCCATTGAGATACACCCTGGCACCGGTATCCAGCCAGGACCCCTCCGGCGCTACGAGAATACTGCTGAAGCGTGCCACGGCATTGTCGCCGTTCAGATAGGCCGTGGGAAAGGACTGGAGGTCCTTAACGGGCTTGAGGCTAACATAATTTGAGATAAAAACGCCTCCCTCCTCCACGACAACACCCGTGCGGGGACGAACCACCACGTCTTCTTTCCAGTTGTGAATCATCGTAAAGGTAATTTTTGCCCCTTTTTTAACAAAGAATTCCGAAACCCCGAGATGCAGCCCGGAATGGAGACTGGAGGCCGTGGTACAACCCGTGATGATATTCATCTCCGAACCTTCCTCGGCAATCACGACATTATGGACGCTTTGCAAAACCCCTTCTTCCTCCATATAAAGACAGGCCTGAAGCGGATACACTGTTTTCTGACCCGCCGCGACCCGCATGAAATACCCCCGCCGTGGTTGTAGTTCGGTAAACGCGGTATATTTATCCGTATCCACCGCCAGCGCCTTCCACCAGTAATCCTTCAGCCAGTCATACTTCTTAAGCGCTTCTTCAATAGATGAAATTTCCACACCCTTTTGGGTCATGTTACAATGGGTTACCGAGTGATCTTCCTGAATATAGCTTCCGGAACGCCCCTCCCCCGACGGGACGATTCCCGCACTCAACAGGTCTGTCTCACAAAGTTCGGCAAGACCGGTGGCATTGGACTCGGGCGTGCCGGTACGGTAGATGTTCAGATCTATATCTCTCCCGACAGCGGCTTTTTTATTCAGGGCCTTTTCTGCTTTCTCCTTTAAACCATGCATCGCACACACTCCTCATACCCGAACTTTCCTACACAGGAAAAAATTTCTTCAGGATTATTTGCACATGAAAGACGCCCATTCAAAATAACGTGGCCGACATCCGCGTTGACATAACGCATGATAAATCCTGTATGGGTAATAATAATCCCTGATTTTTTTCGTTTTTTCTTATGCTCGATCATCGGTTCATTGAAATGTTTAATCGCTTTATCGAGAAGCTCGGCAATGACCTCGCCCACCAGCGCAATGTTCTCAAGATCAACCCCCGACTCCGGTTCATCGAGGAGAACCATGTCCGGGTCCTGCGCCATCAATTGAAGCAATTCCGATTTCTTGATTTCCCCGCCTGAAAGATTGTCGTTAACATCACGGTCCAGAAATTTTTCAAAACTCAGACGCCGCGCGAGCTCCTCGGGGTCTTTCCCCATTTTGGAGCACAGGGCAACCAGGTTGCGCGTCTTAAGCCCCCGTATGGTGGGGGGGCGCTGGAAGGACATGCCCATTCCCATCTTCGCGCGTTCGTGCAGGGGCATTGTGGTAATATCCTCTCCCTTGTAGCTCATTCGGCCTTTCGTCACGGTATAACCGGCAAACCCCATAATCGTCATCAAAAGCGTCGTCTTCCCCGTTCCATTCGGGCCGAAAAGGACATGCGTCTCTCCCGGTTTGACCTCCAGATTGATATCATGAAGAATTTCCTTCCCCGCAACCTCAACCGTCACCCCATCTAAAATTAACATAAATCCCCCCTGTCCTCCCCGGAAATCACACCGGGAAGACGGGGAGAAAAGCCCAAAAACAACCAGGCTGTTCTCCCCATGGCTTAATTATTTTTTCTGACTCCAAGTGCCATACTTTTCCCTTAATTTTCTGTGAAGAATTTTACCCGTCGCGGTTCTTGGCATTTCCTCATCCTTGATAAAATCAATGGATTTTGGAATCTTGTATCCCGCGATTTTCCCGCGGCAAAATTCGATAATCTCCTTATCCGTCACCGTTTTTCCCTCATTCAGGATAACCACTGCCTTCAGTGCTTCGCCCCATTTCTCGTGGGGAATCCCAATAACCGCTACATCTTTCACCGCGTCCATCTTTCCAATAACATTCTGCACCTCGGACGGGAAAACATTCTCCCCCCCCGTGATAATCATGTTATTCTTCCGATCAACCAGGTGGTAGAAGCCATCCTCATCCCGATACGCCATATCGCCGGCGCTGAAGTATTCACCCACAAAAGAGTTCTTTGTCTTTTCCGGCATTTTCCAGTATTCATTAAAAACCATCGGCGTCCTTGAAAACAGTTCGCCGACCTCGCCGTCGGGGACTTCATTGCGGTCTTCATCGAGCAGCCTGATACGGTCCGTGCCAATCACCTCGCGGCCAATGGAACCGAGTTTTTTTAACTGGTCTTCCGGATGGAGCAGGGTTACAAGACCCGCCTCCGTGGAACCATACGCCTCGAACAACTTGGTGTTATTAAAAAAATCCAGAATCCATAGTTTGGTGTCCTCTCGCGCCGGGGCCGAGGAACACATGAGTTTGCTGATGCAACTCACGTCATACTTCGCTTTAACTTCATCCGCCAGGGATTGAATCATAATAAAATGGGTTGGCACCAGGGAGGTATAGGTAATCCGTTCATCCGAAATAACCTTCAGGAGATTTTCCGGATCAAAGCTCAGCTTACTGTACACACAAACGCCCCCGCCACAGTAGGTGAAGACAAAGGAGTAAAAAATCGAGTTGACGTGGCACATTGGCATCACAAGCAGGCCGATGTCGTCTTTGTTAAACCCGAACTCTACTTCGTTGATGAGATACTGGGCAATATAACTCTCGTGAGACCGGACGACTCCCTTGGGTTTCCCCGTCGTTCCCGACGTGTACATGATCGTCCACGGATCTTCGTGATTGACCTTAACATCCGGCTCAACATTCGAGGCCCCCGCGATCAGGCCTTCATAATGCTGATACCCCGCCGGGGCCTTTTCTCCCCCGAAAAAGATATAATTCGCGTCCGGAATGGCAAGGTCTCCGCGAATGCCATCAACCGTCTCTGTAAACTCCTTTGCCACGATAAAGGCCTTCGACTCGGAGTTCTCGCATATATAAGAAATTTCCGGGCCTGCAAGCCGAAACATAATGGGAACCACAACCAGACCCGCCTTTGCCACGGCGGCGTAGATTTCCATCCATTCCACGCAGTTATAGGCAAGAACTGCTATCCTGTCTCCCTTTTGAAGTCCCAATCCCAGGATGGCATTGGCCAATCGGCATGATCGGTCATTCCACTCCTTGAAAGACATAGAGCGCGCCAAGTCCTTTGCCCCCATTTTATCCGGATATAACATTGCGTTCATCCTCAAAACATCTCCAACAGGCAACCAACGACTCATATCAAAACCTCCTTAAAAAATTTGTTGACAAATCCTTCCGTTTTACCGGTTATAAACCGGGATACGTTCCTTTCGATTCGCTGAATATAAACGTAATACATCATCCCGATAAAATCAAGGAAGAGGACTTTTAAAAAAACAGCTTTACGCCGCGAATCAATGACCGCAGGAAACAACCCTGATAAATTAATAAGTCCATGGGCAAGTCTAATAATTTAAGTTAAAAAAGGCAGAAGGGATAAGGAAGGTGCTCTCCGGCAATTTAAACCCGATACATATATCAGTATTCTTAAAATAGGGAGAAGTTCAAAGCCAAAAGGAAAAGCTTCAAATCCAAAGCGGATTTATCCCCCCGGCGTTAAAACCGCCGCAACCCTTTTTCGTACTCCAGCCTGGAAACCTGCTGGATGAAAGGTATGCCACGCCGGCGCTCTTTTTTCTTTACCCTCGGGGTGTGGTGCGCCTTTTCAAAAACGGAGAGAATGTCTCCACCCTGGAAATATCTGACCCTTTCCAGACTCTTTCCCGCGCCGACATGCCCCGTTTCCATAATTAATTTGTAATACATCTGACTCCTGCTCTCCTCTGTTATTGAGAAGTATAGCAGGCGAAGATTAAATAAGGATTAAATTAAAATTATAAATTTCTCATAAATGCAAAAACTTCAAGCATTTTCATTGAGGAGCGGGAGTATAACAGTAAAACAGCTCCCCGCATCGGGGACACTTTCCACTTCTATCCTGCCCTTATGGATCTCCGCAATCCATTTACAGATTGATAAACCAAGTCCTGTTCCCCCGGCTTCCCTTGAACGGGATTTATCAACACGATAAAACCTGTCAAATATGAAAGGGATATCTTCACTGGCAATCCCCACGCCATTGTCTCTGATGGCAACATGGGCATATTGTCCATTGCGGGTAGTCGAAATCATCACCTTGCCGCTGCGGTTGGAATATTTAATGGCATTCTCAATCAGATTATAAAACATCTGTTTCAGTCTGTTGGGATCTCCAAGGACCTGAACCTCCGGCTGTGTGGTCAGTTCGAGGTGAATTTCACTATCTTCTCCAAGAAACTTTGATTGCTGCCCGCAGGTTTCCACCAGCTGGGACAGATTAACCGGCACGGCCTGCAGCGTCAGGCGCCCCGTATCCGCTTTGGACAAAACAAGCAGATCCTGAACCAGTCGGCTGAGCCTGTTTATCTCTTCAAGGCTGCTCTGGAGATAATGACGATATTCTCCGGGCTCCCTCTCCTTTCGAAGCGCCAGCTCGGCCTCTCCCTTCAAAATTGTCAAAGGCGTTTTCAGCTCGTGGGAGGCATCCGATGTAAACTGCTGGATCTGTCTGAAGGAATTTTCAAGCCGCTCAATCATTCCGTTAATCGTTTCAACAAGTTCACCCAGTTCATCATGCATCTGGGGCCTGGGTACTCTGAGGCCAAGATTCTTTGAGGTTATCTCCTGCGTGATTCTGTTTATCTCATTAACAGGTTTCAGGACCTTATTGGCCAGAAAGATCCCTCCGATACTCGCGATAATCAGGGCAAGGGGAACAATGGACGCAAGGATAAAAATCAATTGCCGGAGCGTATCCTCCACATCCGTGAGAGAACTTGCTACCTGCACAATATTCCGAACCTTCTTGACGCGGCTTTTCACTGGATAGGTGATAATTCTGAGAGATTCCCCGAAAACAACCTTTGTCTCATAGGTAATACGCCCTTCGGATGCATTTTTAAGGGCTTCATAACTAACCGGCAATCTTTTATTTCGCAGATTCAACGATTTCATACCCACGTGCCCGGAGCGGTCCAGGAGCTGAACAAACTTACCCGCGGGTTGACGGCCTACTTTCTTGGTAAGACGTTCTTCAATGTTGGACAAAACACTCCTGCTTTGCGGGGCAATCGAGGAGGCAACCACCTCCGAAATAGTCATAATTTTATGATCAACGCTTTTATAAAGGCTCCGCTTCATCTGATAGTAAACGAGGGTACTGAAAAATACGAGGGTACACCCCAAAATAATCATATACCAAACGGTCAGCCTGATCCTGATAGATGCCAGAAACTTCATCTATGCCTCTTTCATGACATAGCCAACACCCCGGACGGTGTGTATCAATTTTTGATCGCTATCCTGATCAACCTTTTTCCTAAGGTAATTGACGTAAACATCAACCACATTGGTCAGGGGGTCATACTCATAGTCCCAGACATGCTCTGAAATCAGGGTACGCGTCAAAACACGATTGACATTCCTCATAAAATACTCAAGCAGGGCATACTCCTTGCTCGTTAAGTCTATCTGCCTGCCTCCGCGGGTTATCTCTCTTGTAACAGGATTGAGCGATAAATCCGCAACCTTTAAAAGGGGAACCTGGACCTCCATGCTGCGCCTCAAAAGCGCGTGGACACGCGCCAGCAACTCCGCAAAGGCAAAAGGTTTCGTCAGGTAATCATCACACCCCTCCTCCAGACCAGCGACAATATCATCCACGCTGTCTTTCGCCGTAAGGATAAGAACAGGCACAGCATTCCCTTCCCGGCGCAACTCCCTGAGGACCTCCATACCATTAAGTTTGGGGAGCATGAGATCTAAAATGATCAAATCATAATCATTTTCCCGTGCCAAGAAGGCCCCTTCCTCACCATCATACGCCACATCCACCGCGTAACTTTCCTCGGAAAGTCCTTTAGCAATAAAAGAAGCCACCTTCCTTTCATCTTCAACAACAAGAAGTCTCATGGGAAAAGTATAAATTCTTATTAAAAAAAAAACAAGACTAACAAAAACATGATTGACAAATCCCATTC
>JANTFN010000021.1 GCA_024763435.1 Thermodesulfobacteriota bacterium
TGCAGTATATGGATTGACGCTGTACTCAACATTTCTGGCCCCAATCTCCAGCCGCCTGGACTATCTTGCTTTATTTTCGGTGATCTTCGCATTTACAGCATTTGTTGCCACATCGACTTGGGCCTTGTGTGGCGCAGCAATCAAAAATAAATTAAAAAATGACTCATTTAGAAAAACTATAAATATGTCTTTATCCTTGTTGCTCATATACACAGCAATAGAACTCTCTGGGATTTTGGCCTATTTATAAAAAGGGGGAGGCTACAAAAGTACAACGACAAAGCTCACCGGCGGCAATGGAGCGCAGCGGAATTGCCGTCCGAGTGCAGCGTCTTGTTGGCCTTTGGTCCATTATTCAATTTTGTCATGTTTTTGTAAGTTATGCCGCCCACACAACAACTGGATATTTTCTGGAGTGTTAGAAGAACCCCCTTTTGAAAATGGGATAATATGGTCAAAATGAAGATCTATATCTGAACCACATTTTGCACATTTTCCGCCGTCTCTTTTCCAAACTTCAAGCTTTACCCATGTAGGAATTATACGCCTATGAACCGGATTTTTAGGAACCGGAATAGTTAAATCTTCCTCCCCTTCAACCGCTTCCAATTTAAATTTAAATACTTTTCTTCCGCTGCTTTTCTCCTGCCAAGAATCGACAAGATGAAAAATCCCGTTATATGACCAAATTCCTTGTTTAATTTTTTCGTATACCCTAACCCGGTCAGGTTCACGATTTCCGCGTTTGAACTCTTGAGCTGCCAAGTGGAACTTACCGTTTTCTGTTAAATTTCCTGCAGGCGTATATTCAGGTTGATCAATTGATTTTGGATTTGGATTTCTTACTGATCGAGGAGCATCATGCCCTTCGTATATTATTGTTGTTCCATCATCCTCATAACGATCTTCATATGGCGCTCCGGGCCGAACAGACATGAGTATCACTGAATGGGTTCTGCCAATTTGAAAGTTCATCCCTCTTTGGAGACTCGCCCCTTCTCGCCGGCACATTTCGAGGTATGGAATTATTTCATTTGCCATTTGTTATTTCTGAAGGCCAATAGTCCTTTTTATCTTTATTCAGTCGAATTTACATTTATACCTGTTTTATACCCATGTCAAGGTGGCTTTTTCAGGGAATTCCTTTAAAAATAGCATAGTTATTCATCATAATAATAAATATAAGCCATAATTCAGAATAAAGATAAGCTTGGAAGAAACTTAGAGGATATTTTTCCCACATCATCACCAGCTTTGAGCTTTTTTGTTTTCCTTCAGTCTTCACCCTTCAACCTTCAACCTTCCCCTCAATCAACTTATCTTTCTCTTTTCTCGAAAGACGCTTGATTTCCGCCTCCCGGCGGCTCGCGTCCGCCCTTGTATAAGCCTCCTCCTGATAAACCAGGGTCACGGGAAGCCGGGAGCGGGTGTATTTTGCCCCTGTTCCATCGGAATGGGCCCGCAACCTTTTAACCAGGTTGTTGGTAATACCGGTATAGAGTGTTCCATCCCCGCATCGAAGGATATAAACTTTCCAGTCCTGGCTGTTTTGTAAAAACTCCAATGACCGTGCTACCTGACTACGTGTTTTGAACGCAACTTCTTCTCTTAGTTTTCATGGCTCGTCCACTTCCCTTCTGATAACTTGCCATCTCCTCACTGGATACTAACAGGCGTATTGGCTCTCTTTTGTACAACTATATTGTTTCAGGTAAAGTATGTCAAACAATCTCCACAGTGGTATTGTATCTTGTTTGAAGAGGTTTCCGCCCCCCGCCCTTTTCAAAAAAATTTTTTGTGCTATAATGTTTCAGGTCTGATAATGGATATAACCTTCTCCCATAGAAACCTCCTTGGCATTGAGGGTCTACGTGTTGATGAAATACGGTCCATCCTGACCGCCGCGAAGGCCTTCCGGGAAATTTCAAGACGGGAAATCAAGAAGGTTCCCACATTGCGGGGAAAAACGATTATCAATCTCTTTTTCGAACCGAGCACACGAACACGGACCTCCTTCGAGCTGGCTGCCAAGCGCCTGAGTGCCGATGCCGTCAATATTTCCTCGTCAACCAGCAGCGTTACCAAAGGAGAAACCCTACTCGACACGGCGCGAAACCTTCAGGCCATGCATCCGAACCTCATCATTCTGCGGCACAGCAGGGCTGGCGCGCCCCATTTCCTCGCAAAGCATATTGATGCCCCCATTATCAACGCGGGAGACGGGGCCCATGAACACCCAACCCAGGCTCTTCTTGACCTGTTTACCATGGAAGAAACCCTCCGGGATGTTAAAGGGAAAACCATCGGCATTGTGGGTGATATCAAACACAGCCGGGTCGCGCGGTCCAATATCCTGCTGCTGTCAAAAATGGGCGCCCGGGTGACCATCTGCGGTCCACCGACCCTCATTCCACGGAGAATCGAGGCCATGGGAGTTACGGTAGCCACTGACCTGGACGCGATACTCCCAAGCCTGGATATTATCATGATGCTCCGGATTCAGCTGGAACGGCAGGAACGGGGGCTGTTTCCCTCTCTCGATGAGTACGCCCGTTTTTACGGGCTGAACCGGCAGCGGCTCAATACCTGCAAAGAAAACATTCTGGTCATGCATCCAGGCCCCGTGAACCGGGGCGTCGAGCTGGCCCCTGATGTCGCGGATGGCGGGCACTCCGTTATTCTGGATCAGGTTGAAAACGGCCTGGCCCTGAGAATGGCCCTGCTTTACATCCTCTGCAGGGGGAAGCACCATGATTCTTAAGGGGGGACGGGTCATTGACCCCGCATCGGGGACGGATGCTGTCCTGGATATCCTTCTCGAAAAAGATCAGGCTGTTAAATCGGGGGCAAATCTTTCCCCGCAATTTCCGGATGAAACCGTCCTGGACTGCCGGGGCCTCTGGATTCTTCCCGGCCTCGTGGACATCCACACCCATCTGAGGGAACCGGGATACGAATATAAGGAAACCATCGCGACCGGGACGCGGGCGGCCGCGGCAGGGGGAATTACCACCCTCGCCTGCATGGCCAATACCCTGCCGGTGAATGACACGCCCGCCGTCACCCGCTATATTCTGGAAAAGGCTGAACAGGAGGGTATCGTGGAGGTGCTTCCCATCGGGGCCGCCACGCATGGTCTCGCCAGTGAACGCCTTTCGGACATCGGCCTGATGAAAGAAGCGGGGATCGTCGCCCTCTCGGATGACGGGGTTTCCGTTGGAGATGCAGGAATCCTGCGTATCGTCATGGAATACGCCCGGCGCTTCAACCTGCCCCTCATTGAGCATTGTGAAGACCCGGCCACCGCGAAAGGCGGCGTTGTGGATGAGGGAGAAACCGGCACGCGCATGGGCCTTCGCGGGATTCCCTGTGTCTCCGAAAGCGTTATTGTGGCGCGGGATATCCTGATGGCCCGGTGGCTTGGCGCGCCGATTCACATCGCGCATGTCAGTTGCCGCGCGTCGCTTGACCTCATCCGGTGGGGCAAGGATCAGGGGGTTGCCGTCACCTGCGAGGCTACCCCGCATCACCTCGCGCTGACTGTTGGGGACCTCTTTCAGTCTGATTATGATACCCGGTTCAAGGTCAATCCGCCCCTTCGGGAAGAGGCAGACCGGCAGGCCCTTCTCGCGGCCCTGAAAGAGGGGGTTATCGACTGCATTGCCACGGACCACGCCCCCCATGACATACAATCAAAGATGGTGGAATTTGACGACGCGGCGAACGGCATCAGCGGGCTGGAAACGGCGCTTCCCCTGGCACTAAGCGCGGGGCGCGAGGCGGGTCTGACGCCGCTGGAAACCGTTTCCAGACTAACCGTTCATCCCGCCCGGGTTTTAAATATTGACAGGGGGCGGCTCCTGAACGGGGGGCTTTCCCGATTGGTTGTCTTTAACCCGGATGAACCCTGGGAGGTGGATCCCGCCCATTTTTTTTCCAGGGGGAAAAATACGCCCTTTGCCGGAAAGACCCTTCGGGGACGGGTTAAAATGACCCTCTTTGACGGCCGGCGCGTCTTTGTTGACGCCGCCAACCCCTGGGGCCTCAAACCCGTTCCGGATAAAAAGGCTTGATCGAAAACATCCCCCGTGCCAACCGGCGGGAGGAAAGGAGGACCCATCCTTGGGATGGTTGATGAAACTTAAACAGTTCTTCGGTGGAGAAGACGCACCGCCCTCTTCCGTCACGGAAGAGGATATCCAGGAACTCATCGATATTGGCGAAAAGGAAGGCCTTCTGAACGAGGAAGAACACGACATGCTGGCCGGTGTCTTCGAGTTTAGAAAGAAAACGGTTCGGGAGGTCATGATTCCCCGAACGGAAATCATTGCCATGCCGGTGGATGCGCGGCTGCCTGAGTGGATACCGCTGATTGTAAAAGAGGGGCATTCCCGGGTTCCTGTTTTTGAGGAAACGCTGGACAATATCGTCGGGATTGTCCATGTCAAGGACCTCTTCCAGTTCTGGGGACGGCGGGAAACCGATTTCCCCGTGCGGGACATCCTTCACGCGCCCCATTTTATCCCGGAAAGCCGTCGGCTTGAGGAACTCTTCAAGGACTTCAAGATATGGCGGGTCCATATCGCCGTTGTCGTGGATGAATATGGCGGAACCGCGGGAATCGTCACGATTGAAGACCTCATCGAAGAGATTTTCGGGGAAATTGAAGACGAATTTGACGCGGTCGAGCAAAACCCCTTTCAGGTTCAGGAAGACGGTTCAATTCTCGTGGACGCGGGGGTGGAAATTGAGGCCTTCCAGGAATATTTTGACCTGCCCGGGGAAAAGGGAGGCTATGAAACCCTCGCGGGCCTTATCTTTGATCTAACAGGCCGCGTTCCCCTCCCGGGAGAAACCATTCCCTATAAGCACCTGAAACTTGAAATCTCGGCCGCGGACCCGAAACGGATACGGTCAGTCCGTGTCCTCCGTTCAGCCTCGGACGCGTCACCTCAAGGGGCCTGACCCGGTCTCCTCGCTGCTGAGCTGCCCGCAGGCGGCAGAGATATCACGCCCCCGGCTGTCCCGGATCATTGCCGTCAGGTGCGCGTTCAGCAGGACCTCCTGAAACGCCAGCATTTCTTTTTCCCCCGTTCGTTTGAAGGGAATGTCCTCTGTTTCGTTAAAGGGAATCAAGTTGACCTTCGCCTTTAAGGGGGCAATGAGCCGCGCGAGGGCTTTCGCGTCCTTCAGTCCGTCATTGACCCCCTTCAAAAGAATATATTCAAAGGTTACACGTTCCCGGTTTCGAAGGGTTATTTTTCGGCAGGCGGCCAGCAGCTTCTCGATGGGGAAGCGCTGGTTTACCGGCATCAGCCGGCTCCGCGTTTCATTATCCGCGGCATTCAGGGATACGGCAAGACGAAACCGTTTTGTCCACGACCCCAGGCCGTTCAGCTTGTCCACAAGCCCGCAGGTTGAGACCGTCATCCTGCGGTGAGAAAAGGAAAATCCCTCCGGGTAGCCGAGGATTTCAATCGCCTTCCGGACGTTATCAAGATTGTCAAGGGGTTCTCCCATCCCCATGAAGACAACATTGGTGATTCGGCTGCCGCGTCCGAGGCGCTTCGAGGCCTGACAGACCTGATCCACGATTTCACCCGCCGTAAGATCCCGAATCCACCCCATCCTTGCCGTCCGACAGAATGCGCATCCCATTTTACACCCCACCTGGGTAGAGACGCAAAGTGTCATTCGGCGACCATCGGGGATGAGGACCCCCTCCATGGACTGGCCGTCATGGAGACCGTAAAGGAGCTTTTCCGTCCCATCACGCGACTGCTGTGTTTTCAACACACGAATTGAATCAGGCAAAAAGGCCAACGCAAATCTCTCCTGGGAGAGACGGGAAATATCGCTCATCCGGGAAAAATCCGCCACCCCTTTCTGGTAAAGCCATTTGAAAAGCTGTGTGGCGCGAAACCGCTTTTCTCCCATCTGCGCAAGCTGTTTGATCAGGTCTTCCCGCGTGAGGTCTTTCAGAAAAACAGGTGGCATTTTTACCCCCCCAGCGGGGTCCGGCGCGTCAGATAAGACGCCAGAATCTGTTGCGAGGACCGTCTGATATCCTCATCCGTAATTTCCTCGGTGCATTTTCGGATCCAGGCGGCTTCATCCGGGGGAAGCGTGGCCAGGGGTGGGATTTTTTCAACGGCCATCGGTGTTATGCCAGCCTCTCCCCTCGGGGCAATCGGTCCAATATGAACTCGGATGTCCTTAACCTTTGGATAGCCGTAGGCCCTGTTCAATCGGTCAATCACTTGCGATTTCATCTGTGTGAGTTCAAAGCGCCATGTGGGAGACGGCGTATTTATCCACGCGATTCCCTTCTGGAATCTCTTGACTTCCGTATTGCGATAAATGGGGGGGCCAACACTTTTTCGCCAGATAGCGCTGAATTTGACCAGCTCGGGGTAAAACTTTACCCCGAAGCGTCGGCAGATTCTCCCGAT
The DNA here is from genome assembly GCA_024763435.1 of Thermodesulfobacteriota bacterium. Lineage (GTDB taxonomy): Bacteria > Desulfobacterota > S145-22 > S145-22 > S145-22 > JANTFN01. The sequence continues at coordinate 6,453 of JANTFN010000021.1, forward strand.
TACCCTGTCTATCGCATCATACGATGGTCTTCGCATGACAGGTTACACATCTATCCTCGGGAAAAGCGGGGCAGCTTTTTCAATGCGCGTTTCGTGCTGCATCTGGCCCCAGACCGCATCTTTTTCCCTTCGCGAGGTCGTTTCGTCGATTGGCGGAAGTGCCAGTTGCCGGCGGATTTTCTGCGCGGTTTCCGGCATAAAGGGATAAATCATCTGGGATATGTGTCGAATGCCCTCAAAAAGGGTCATCATCACGGTCTTCAGGCGGGGGTGTTTCTGCGCGTCTTTATAGAGCGCCCAGGGGGCCATGTCATCAACATATTTGTTCAGGTGGCCGATAAGGCGCCACGCGGCCGTCAGGGCCTGGTGAAAAGCGGCTTCCTCAACCGCCGCGGCCATTTGCCGGTAAACCTCATCAGTTAATGTCCTGACAGCACCTTCCGCGTCCGTCTCGGCTGTCGGCGCCGACAGGTTGCCGTCAAAATACTTTGTCAGCATCCCCACGCAGCGGTTCAGCAGGTTGCCAAGGTCATTGGCAAGATCCCCGTTAAGGCGGTGTACCATGGCATCGCGGGAAAAATCTCCGTCCTGCCCGAAGGGAACCTCCCGAAGAAGAAAATAGCGTAGCTGGTCCACGCCGTAGGTATCTATCAGTTTATACGGATCAACCGCGTTTTTCAGGGACTTGGACATCTTTTTCCCCTCAACGGTCCACCACCCGTGGGCAAAGACCCGTTTGGGTGGTTTTAATCCCGCGGCCATCAGAAAGGTCGGCCAGTAAACCGCGTGAAACCGCAGGATATCCTTGCCGATGAGGTGCACATCCGCCGGCCAGTAGTGGTTAAACCTGTCCATGTTGTCCGGATAGCCGATGGCGGAAATGTAATTCAGCAGGGCGTCAAACCAGACATAAATGACATGTTTCGGATTACCCGGAACGGGAATGCCCCAGGAAAAGGTCGTTCGACTGATACTCAGGTCCCGCAAGCCCCCTTTGACAAAAGAGGTCAATTCATTAAAGCGCGTCTCCGGCCGAACAAAATTCGGATGCGACTCGAGATAATCCAGCAGGGGTTTCTGATAATCCGACATCCTGAAAAAATAGCTTTCCTCCTGAAGCCGCTGAACATCCCGGCCGCAATCGGGGCATTTCCCCCCCGTGAGCTGCTGCTCGGTCCAGAAAGACTCGCAGGGCGTGCAATACCAGTCTTCATAGGTCCCCAAATAAATCTTTTCGTTTTTCTGAACGGTCTCAAAAAAACGGGTGGCTGCCTTGACGTGCCGCGCCTGCGTGGTTCGGATAAAGTCATCATTGCTGATATTCAGGCCTGTCCAGAGCGTCCGGAAGCGGTCCACAACCCGGTCCGCAAGCTGAAGCGGGGTTTCCCCGGAGGCCTGGGCCGCTTTTTCTACCTTCTGGCCATGTTCATCCGTCCCCGTCAGAAAGAAAACATCCCGACCGGCATATCGGTAATACCGTGCCAGGGCATCCGCCGCCACAGTCGTATAGGCATGGCCGATGTGGGGAAAATCATTGACATAATAGATTGGGGTTGTCACATAAAATGTCTTCGCCATGTTATCCTCGCATCCAGTTTTCAGGGGTCATTTCCATCGTTTCTCCGCTGCTAAGACGCACCCAGAAGCGTTGCATCATGATATCGAGACGCACAACGCGCCCCTCGCCATGGGTGGTTTTAATTCGTTTTCCCATCTTTGGAAGGTGTTTACTCATTGCCTTATACTGGGGAAACTCAAAGGCGAGGCAACACATGAGGCGGCCGCACCGCCCGGAGATTTCATCGGGATTCAACACCAGCCCCTGGGTTTTCGCCATCTTGATGGATATGAGTTCAAAGGACGGCATGAATTTAGCGCAACACAATTCCCGCCCGCACGCCCCAAGGCCGCCCACGTGCTTCGCCTCGTCCCTGGCGCCTATCTGGCGCATCTCGATGCGTGTCCTGAACTCCGAAGCCAGCATGCGGACCAGCTTCCTGAAATCAACCCGCTTATCAGCCGTAAAATAAAAGATTGCCTTGGAGCCATCAAAAAAGTATTCCACGTTCACAATCTTCATTTTTAACCCGAGCTGTTTGACCTTCTCGACACAGAAAACCTTTGCCCGCAGCTCCTGCTGCCGTATCTTTTCCGCCTGCGCGATATCCTCTTCGGTCGCGGCGCGCAGGACCTTTTTAAGGCCCTTGTGAACCCTGTGTTCATCCTTCTCCCTCGGAGGAACCGCCACAACACCAAGGGTCATCCCGTTTTCGGTCTCGACAATCACCGAGCTCCCTTTTTTAAGAGACACCTGGTTGGCATCAAAATCATAAATCTTTAAATTACGTTTGAACCGTATTCCCGTTATTTCAACCATACAGACTTTCCACCTCACACCTGAAATATTCATAAACAAGATCGGGAGCCGCGTTCCACTTCAGGTCATCCAGCAACCCAAAAACGCTTAAAATAAGGGCCTGAACCCTTTCGGGGGGGACATGCCGAATCTTTTCCCGCACCCGGCGGGTCCTTTCTCCGTCAATCACATAAGGAAAAGCCCCCGTTTCCTCTGCTACGAGCAGGTCCCGGAACAGCCAGAGGGCCTTTCCAAGGAACGCCATTACCGACGTCTTCTGTTTAGCCCATTTGGGCGTTTCAATCAAGTCCACCTCGCCGGGATTTGTCAACAACCCGGTTAAAAACCGCCACATTTCGCTGTCTTTTTCAGATGTCGCCGCGTCTAAAAACGCCATAAGCCGGGTCATGCTTCCCTGGCACCGATCAAGATAGGGACTTCCGGGGTCCACGGCCAGTCCCTCCTCGGACGCAACCGCAAGAAGCGCCTCTTTTGACAAAATCGAAAAACGGACGATCTGGCAGCGGGAGCGTATCGTCGGCAGCAGGGCATACAGGGAAGACGTCACGAGAATCAGAACGGTATGGGACGGCGGCGCTTCGAGGGTCAGAAGAAAGGCATTGGCCGCCTCCGGAGAAAGGGTATCCACGGGATCAATGATAACAACCCGGCGTTTGCCTTCATAGGGGGCATAGGCCAGCCCCTCCTGGAGCTCCCGTATCTGTTCAATCAAAATCCGGGTCTTCCCCGTCTGGAATCCGAGAGAAAAAACGTCCGGGTGCTCCCCGGCCAGGATTTTCCGACAGGCGGGGCATACGCCGCAGGGCGCGTCCCCTGTTGATTCACAATTCAGGGCCATGGCAAAAAGGCGGGCGGCCTTTGATTTTCCCACACCTTCCGGTCCCACAAAGAGGTAGCCGCCACCCACGCGGCCCGTCGCAATCGTTTTTCGCAGCAGGGCCGTTGCGAGAGGCTGCCCCTTGAGTGCTGAAAATCCCATCAAATTATCCCCCGCCGCGCCAGGGCCTGAATCAGGCCATCAAACACCGCGGAAACAGAAGGCCGACCATCTAAACACACGATTCGGTCCGGCGCCTCCCGGGCGAGACACAAATATCCCTCCCGAACCTTCCGGTGAAAGGCAATCGCCTCGGATTCCATTCTGTCCAGGACCCGGTCCCTGATGCGCGCGAACCCGTCTTCCGGCGGAATATCAAACAGAAAAGTAACATCGGGGGCGAGGCCGTGTGTCACAAATTCATTCAGTTCCTTCAACATTTCGAGGGCAATATCCCGCCCATACCCCTGATAGGCTAGGGTGGAATCGGTATAACGGTCACACAAAACCGTTTTTCCGGCACGCAGGGCGGGGGCAATAAAGTGGGTCACATGCTGCGCCCTGTCCGCGAGGTAGAGCATGACCTCCGCCGCGGCATCCAACCCCGCGTTGTGCTGGTCAAGCAACTGCCGGCGAATGGCCTGGCCGACAGCCCCCTCGCCTGGCTCCTGAGTGGTTACCACGGGCACACCCCTGTCCGTTAGAAAATCCCTCAAACGGGTTATCTGCGTTGTCTTTCCGCACCCTTCAATCCCCTCGAAGGTGATAAAAACCCCCTTAGAAGTCATCCGACACCTCTCTCAGGGTCTTGAGCGTAAAAATCGGCCCGTCACTGCAGACAAATTTTGTCCCGATATTGCAGCGGCCGCACACACCCAGTCCGCATTTCATCTTCATCTCCATGGAAATATAAATATCATCCGCCTTCACACCCAGCGTCTCCAGCACCGGCAGGGTAAACCGGATCATGGGCGGCGGGCCGCATATTACCGCGAGGGCGTTGTCCGTGGACGGGGAGACCTTCCTGACCAGCTCCGGAACCACGCCCACGGGGCCGTGCCAGCCGTCCGCCGCCTGGTCCACTGTCAGGTGAAGCGCGAGATCCTTCCGCTTCCGCCAGGTTTCCAGCGCCGCTTTGTAAAGAAAAAGGCCGGGATGGCGCACCCCGTAAAAGAGGGAAATATCCCCGACGCCGGCACGGTTTTCCGGCGCGAGGAGATAGACGAGCAGTGATCTCAGGGTGGTAAAGGCATACCCGCCGCCCACGATGATAAGGTCTTTTCCCCTGAATCGTTCCAGATCGAAGGCGTTTCCGAGCGCGCCCCGAATCCCGATAACCTCGCCGGCGCCGAGACGGTGCAACTCCCGGGTCAGGGAGCCCGTCCGTTTGATAGTGAACCGAACATATCCCGTTTCAAGCGGGGAAGAGGCATAGCCGAAGGGGGCCTCCCCTCTGCCGAAGACGGACAGCGCCGCGAACTGGCCCGGCAGGTAGGGGACGATCTCCCCCTCAACGGGCCTCAAAAAAAAGCTGAGGATATCGTGGCTGGAGACCTCATCTATAACCTTCACAATCTCCATGGGGCGGGGAACAAATGGATTCATGTCAGACATCGGGGGCCTCCGCGGAGAAAAAATCCACAATTTCACGGATATCGATGGCAGCGGGGCATTTTTCCACGCACCGCCCGCACCCTACGCATCCCGGGGGTTCCCCGTTTTCAATGCTGTAGGAAAACTTGTGGAAGAACCGCTGCTTCAGGCGCCGGTCCATCCCTTCCCTGGGATTATGGCCCGAGGCCTCCCGGGTAAACGCGGGAAACATGCAGGAATCCCACGCGCGTTGACGGCCCCCTGACAGGGTCTTGCCGGTATCCTCAAGCGTGAAACAACTGCATACAGGGCAGACAAAGGTGCAGATCCCGCAGCCAAGGCATCGCGTTGCCAGGGTCTCCCAGAATGGGTCTTTATAAGACGCCGCCACTGTCCCGGCGAGGACCTCAAAATCCACAGGCGCGCCGCTTTTTCGTTCCCGTCCTTTTGTCCTCAGGGCTGCAACCTGTCTCTTCTCTTCCGCCGAGGCCGCCCGCAGCAGAGAGGCCGCCGTTTCCAGAACCTTCCGCCCCCGTTCGGTCAGGGCCTCGAGGACCCATCCACCTGTCAGCGGAATAATCAGGGCGTCCATCCCGTGGGTGTCAAAGGGATGGGACCCCATGCGATCACAGAAACACAACGGAGAGGGAGCAACACACCCCATACCGAGGATACAAAGGGAATCCCGCCGGGCCTGGTAAGCCGTGTCCACCCGTCCGCGTCGCAGAAAAACCGCGTCAAGCGCCTCAAAGGCGCGCACGTCACAGGCACGCACCCCGAGAGCAACCCGCAGGTCAGCGTCCAGAGGGTCTTCTGAAAGGGTTATACGCCCCCCCGCGTCTTTCGTATAACGGAACAGGACCTCCGGATTGGGGAGCAGGAGCGTTTTCGCGGGGTGCGCCGGCGGAGTTTGCGAAAAATCACAGGGGGCGTCCTTCCGATACGGCCCGAACCGCGTGGCATCCCCCGCCACCAGGGGGACCTGAAGGTCAAACCCCGCCGCAAGGGCGTCCATAAAGGCCGTCAGGTCCTTCGCATCCAGTATTTGCAGGGGATGTTCAGCCAATCTGTTCATCCGGATCATCCTCGCTGAAATGGCTCAGGGGTTGCGGCGCATCTTTGTCTATCCCCGCTTCATACGCAAACAGGTCCCTGACATCGGCGGTTATCTTGCCAAAAAGAAGGTGGAGCTGGATATGTTCGGGGCAGGCCCATTCGCAGCTCCCGCACGCCACGCACCGCCCCGCCATGTGCATCATCCGGTTCACGTGATAGAAAAAGATATTGCCGGGCTCCGGGGATGCGGTCATCCACGCGGGCGTCAGGGAATCGGTAAAACAGGTATCGCAGTAACAGAGGGGGCAGACGTTACGGCAGGCATAACAGAGGATGCACCGTGAGAACTCCGACGCGAAGAGGGCCGCCCGATCGTTTTGCGGCATTTCCCCGACGGAAGAGACAATCGTGGCGAAGGATTCCTCCGTTTCCGGCGCGTCAAGGGGGGGCGGGTCGAGCAGGGCATCCACGTCTTCGGGCGTCCTGTGATGGCAGACCCGGCAGGCAGGAAGCAGATAATCCTCCCGCTGGAGGGTCCGCGTTTCCCCGGATATTTTCAGGGAGAGGTGACCGCCTTCTTCCGCAATCTGGTCCGCGTCAAGGCCGGGAAATTCCGTCAGGAGCTGCGTCCTGTTCAGCATTCCTGGGCAGGGAACGCCAAGCAGGAAAAGGTCTTCCCGTGCAAGCTGTTTTTCCTCGACAAGGACGGCAATCGCGCGCCGGTCGCACCCCTTCACGAGGACCCCGATGCGGCGGCCCTTGTACCGTGAAAGATAGGTGGCGAGATTCTGGACGCAAAACCCGTTAAAAACAACCGTATCACAGGCCTCTGACGTTTCCGGAAAAACAGGACGCGGCTTCAGGGGGAGAGAACTCTCTTCAAAGGCAAGCCATCTCTCCAGCTCTTTCTCCCGGAGAAGGGTCTGAAGCGTTTCCCGAAGATATGTATTATAGGGTTGCGGCATCTGCCTCGCCATCCTTTCTCAGAAACCCGCGAAACGGGCCAACAGCCTTTACCTTTTCCGTTATTTCCTTTATCAGGGCCGCGAATTCCTCCCCTTCGCTGGCGGAAACCCACGCGAACTGAACCCGCTGTTCCGCCACACCCATATAGGACAACAGCCGTTTCAGCAGGATAAACTTTCTTCTTGCCAGGAGATTGCCCGTCAGGTAATGGCAGTCCCCGGGATGACATCCGGAAACCAGGACCCCGTCCGCCCCTGCCATCAGGGCCTTGATAATATGGTAGGAACTGATCCGGCTGGAGCAGGGAACCAGGATAACCCGCGTGGTCGGGGGATAGGAAAGACGGGAAACCCCGGCCAGATCCGCCCCCGCGTAGCTGCACCATCGGCACAGAAACGCCACGATTTTCGGCTGCCACGGGTTGGGCATATTTTGATCCAGTTTTCCGAAATCACTCACCGTGGTTTTCCTTAACCGTTCTCTGAAAAAAGTAAAAGGTTGAAGGTTGAAGTCTGAAGGTTGAAGCAAAACATATAAAAGGCAAAAAATGAATGCATTATCGTTACCCCAGCGCCCTGAGCATTTCCACAACCTGCACATCATCCGTGTTCGGCAGGTGAATCGCCCCGTTCCGGCAGCTTGCCACACAGGCGCCGCACCCCTTGCAGAGAGCAGCGTTGACCACCGAAACACGTCCTGGTTTTGTATCATCAATTTCAATGGCGTGAAAGGGGCATACCGCCTCGCACAGGCCGCATCCGGCACAACGGGATTCCTCCACCTCCGCCACGGCGGCCTCTCCTTCGATGACTTCCTTTGACAAAAGCCC
>JANTFN010000022.1 GCA_024763435.1 Thermodesulfobacteriota bacterium
TCATGTTATTCCATTTTAACCCTATTCATTGGTTGAAAATCCGGCAAAAACCACCTTATGCTCAATTCAAAAACCTGTAATTGAACCTATAAAGGCCTTTCAGAAAAAAGCGTTGAGCGTCATTATCCGCCACTTTGTGCCGCACAAAGTTTCCCGCATCGAAGTAAGCATAAATCAATTGGAACTCCAATGCCTTGGAATAACGGTATCTCAACTGAACATCATATTCATTGCCCAGGTGAGTATCCCGGTTTCCGGGTTTGTTTTTGTATTTATAATAACTCCAGGTGTCTTCCGGTTTGTCCAGATAGAAATCATGGAAAGCAAGTTTTATCTTTACATGATGCCAAGGTTCAAGATAGAGACTCACCTGATTATCAACCAGATTGCTCCAGAACATGATATCCATTCTTCCGTAATGCTCGCCATCCGTGGATCCGAACGGGCGCGTAAAAGTTCGTACCGTTCCGCCCCGCGGGGATCTGTCTCCGCTGGCAAACACGCGACCGATGACGAGATTCGGCTTCATGGGGATTTGGTTGAACCGGTATCCCACCTTGGCCACGTATCCGTAGGCGTCCACATCCCGGTTGCCAATACTCCCTCCCTCGTGGACATAGGTGAAATCTCCATTGAATCCATGAAAATCCTATCAGGATGTCAGTGATGACTACGGCTATATCTACGGAGATGAGGATGGCCATGTAATTACTGTTATGGCGTGGCTTACCTGGAAGGGATTTTAGGAAAATGTATTTCGGAAATCCCTTCAAGATTTATAACCTTCATCCGTAGGACGCGAGGGTTTAGTGCCCGACGTTCCTCCTTTCCCCTTCCGTTGAACGGTCTCCTTGTTCCCGGGGCCGTTCGACGGCTCTTCCCTGTGAGCAATTGACACCACTTGCCCGGAAAGGTAAAGTCATGCCATCGTTACAATCGGATATCGTTTTGGCGGATTCATGGAGATGTGGGAACAAAGAAAACGGGAAAACTGGTTAAAAATCTTTCTGGCATTTTTAAGACTTGGATTAACCGCCTTTGGGGGTCCCGCCATGGTGGCGTATATCCGGGACCTTGCCGTGAAAAAACATGGCTGGCTGACCGATGACTCATTCCGGGACGGTGTGGCGCTCTGCCAGACCATTCCAGGCGCTACTGCCATGCAGGCAGCGGCCTACGCGGGACTCAGGGCAGGTGGGGGGCTTGGCGCGGCAGCAGCCTATGTTGGATTTGGGCTTCCCTCGCTTGTGCTGATGATGATTCTTACGATAGTTTACAGCAGGGCTCATCAGTTATCCATCGTTATCGCCCTTTTCACCGGTCTGCAGGTCATTGTGGTGGCTCTGGTGGCCAACGCGACCATCAACTTTGGACGGCGTTCCCTGAAATTCTGGCAGGATATTTTGCTTACCCTGGTTGCCGCAGGTTTTCTCATTGCCGGGGGAAGCCCCATTGTGGCGATTATCGCCTCGGGACTTCTGGGCCTGCTCCTCTACATGCGAATGGACCTGAGAAAACCCGCCCCCAAAAAGACAGATGTGAATCATCTGATCACTGCCCTGCGACCTGCCTTTATAATTGTTTTTGGTTTAGGCATCGGTCTCGTCATCCTGTTTCTCATCGATCAGAAACTTTTTGACCTTTCAACCCTGATGCTGAAGGTGGATCTCTTCGCCTTCGGCGGTGGATATGCCTCGGTTCCCATCATGCTCCACGAGGTCGTGGGGGTAAGGCACTGGATGAACAGCCGCGTCTTCATGGACGGCATCGCCCTCGGACAGGTCACGCCGGGTCCTATCGTCATCACGGCGACCTTCGTTGGTTATCTCCTGAAGGGCCTGCCCGGCGCGCTGGTGGGAACTGTCAGCGTTTTCACCCCATCCCTGATTATCCTGCTGATGATCGTCCCCTACTTCGACCGCCTACAGAACAACCCCTATCTGCAACGGGCGCTCCGTGGTGCTCTGGTCTCCTTTGTCGGGCTTCTGCTGGCCGTAACCATCGAGTTCGGAATTGCGGCCCACTGGAGCACCTTGTCCATCCTCCTGGCCCTTGCAGCCTTCATCGCCCTTCGCCTGAAGGTCGATATCCTCTGGATAGTCCTGGGCGGGGCGATTCTGTCCACACTGCTTTTATAGGTAGAAGGTTGCCCCCGCCTGTCCTGTTGAATTCGGCGAAGCTGACTCATTCAACTGGGATGAAATGCCGCGTAGCGGTCAGACGTAGGCGTATTTCACTGAGGTAGAAGGAAGAAGGTGGAAGGTGGAAGGCTGAAGGGAGAAGGAAAGGCAAAAAATATCATCAAAATTGGCACAGATCACAGATTCACGTTCATCCCTTTTTGCCTTTAGCTCTTCGCTCCTTTGCCATATCTTTTTGAACTTTTTTGTTCTCTTGTATCTCTTTACACGGCATGATATCGATGATGTGATGTTTCTAAATACCAGGTTGACTGGAGAAGAACAAAACAGGTTAAATGGATAAATACAAAAATCTTTCGGACCTTCAACTGGTTCAATTATCACTTAAGGACCATCAAAATTTCCATTACCTCATGGAGCGGTATGAGCCCCCCCTACTGCGTTACATGAAACGAACCGCCAGCGTAACCAGAGAAGAAGCTGAGGATCTGCTGCAGGATATATTTATCAAGGTGTATCGGAATTTAAACGGATTCGATCAGAAGCTGAGGTTTTCAAGCTGGATTTATCGAATCGCTCACAATGAAATCGTGAACCAGGCCTATAAGAAAAAGGTCAGGTCGGTTACAACCAGCCTGAATGAAAGTAATGAGCATCTTTTGAAACAGGGGGAATGGACGGAAGAGAGTGGCGATGCCCATTTTGAACTTGAATCAAAGGACTCAAGCGAAAGGATGCGGGATGCACTGATGAAACTCCCCGACAAATACCGTGAGGTGCTGATTCTTAAATTTTTTGAAGATAAGAGTTACCGTGAAATAAGTGCCATTCTGAGGAAGCCGGAGGGAACCATCGCAACCCTGATCAACCGGGCAAAAAAGAAATTTAAAAAAATTGCCATACGATATCAACTTGAAAGCGAGAGACAGCCATGACCAGGTTAAGTCAAACAGTTTTGAAAAAGATAGAAGAAGAGAGGATACGTCCTTACCCCAAATGGCGCTTCATCCTCAGGCGCTCCTTTATAACGACCCTGTTCGTCATGTCCATTCTGCTGGGAAGCCTTGCCAGTGGCGTGGCCATCTTCCAGTTAACACATGCCGAATGGGATCTGTACCAGCATTTCACGCACAGTATCCTGGAGTTTACCGTACTGATTGTTCCCTATTTTTGGCTCGTATTTATGATTGGCTTCACGGCATTTACCATCTACTTCTTTCGACACACGGAGCGGGGATACAGATACAGCGCCATCGGCCTTGCCCTTGCAAGCATTGCGGTCTCCGTTGCGGGGGGATTTCTTTTCTATAAGATGGGGCTCTCTGAAAGGCTCGAAGCTGTTTTTCAGGACAGAATTCCCATTTACCGCACACTCCAAGAACGCCGAATGAAGCTGTGGGTGTCACCTGAAAGGGGCCTGCTGGCAGGAAAGATTATCGAAGTTATGCCAGGCAAGAAATTTAAACTGAGAGACTTTCGAGGCAATTCCTGGTTGATTGTATTCGGGGAGGATATTCTTTGGCGGCGAGGATTAAGTCCCACAAAAAATCTCCAGATAAAAATCATTGGTCAGATACAGAAAAAAGGGGTGTTTATCGCGAAAGAAATCCGCCCCTGGCACGGGAGGCATTTCAGGCGGGGAGCCTCCTGCCCGGGATCGCCGGGACCTTGCAATCCCAGGCGAAGAAGGAACGGCCCAATCGGACCGTAACAAATTTTTATAGAAGCGGGCAGTTTTGATAAACTCGTAAAAATCATCAGGCGAGACGGCACACCGTCAGCTTTAACAGGCCAAACAAGGCGTCTCAATCAGGGTGGAAGGGGAAAAATTTCCCTTCCACCCTTTTTTTCCAAAAAAGTGAAAGAAAAGTGATGGGTGGATTGTATTAGGGGGAAAAGGCAAAAAACAAAAGGAGGAAGAAAATGAACAAACTAAAAATTTTTGCCGGTGCTGCCATGGTTACTCTACTCTTAGCTGGGAGCTTGATGGCTTATGGCCCGAGAAATGGCATGGGAATGGGAGCAGGAACGGGGGCTCCCTTATGTATTTCGGATCAGTTTCCCTATCAACCCCTTGATGCAGGGGAGCGAGCAGGGTTGTTAAAGATGAGGGAAGAAGAAAAGCTGGCGAGGGATGTCTACCTTGCCCTCTACAACAAATGGAATCATCAGGTCTTCAGCAACATTGCGGGTGCGGAACAGAACCACATGGATGCCGTCAAGTGCCTGCTGGACAAATACGGCATAACAGATCCGGTTGTTGATGATACTCCGGGGGCGTTTTCCGATCCGAGCGTGCGCAATCTTTATCAAGCGCTTGTAACAAAGGGGCTGACGTCCCTGGAAAATGCCTTGTGGGTAGGGGCAACTATTGAAGACATGGACATTTACGACCTCAATGCACTGCTGTCCCAGACGGATAACGATGACATCCTGAACGTTTATACCAACCTGAACAGCGGGTCAAAAAACCACATGAGGGCATTTTGTGGGGTGTTGGGCACTTTTGGCATCGTTTATGAGGCGCAATACCTTACACAAAATGAGATAGATGAGATTATTTCCACCCTCTGGAAATAAAAAACAGAAACCGTCCGGATCTTCTTTCATGAAGATCGGACAAAAAATGAAAGGAGCAAATCAGATGAAACACTTATTAGGGATTACAGGAATCGGAATGTGCCTGCTGCTTGCCGCCACGTTTGCCAACGCGGGAAATGGAAGAGGCCAGGGAAATGGCATGGGGCATATGTATCAGCAGACACATCAGAACAGGAGCCAAGAAATGAGACAAAATTTCGTGGACAACAACCACGACGGAATCAATGACAACAGGGGAACTGGCCAGGGGCAGCAAATGCATCAAGGCCCCGGGTTTTCCCAGCCAAACGTTGCCCGCTCAGGGGCAAGGGATGGAAGCGGCCCAATCAACAGGTCTGGCGGCTCCAGGCCCAACTATACGGACGCAAACCATGACGGCGTTTGCGACAACGCAACAACAAAATAAGGAGGATTGAGAAATGAAGAAGACAATTATTGTACTAAGCCTGATCATGTCACTGCTGATGGTTTCCCAGGTCATGGCATGGGGGCCTCGTAACGGCAACCCCGCCATGAATGGCAAGGGCATGGGTTGGATGTCACGCATGAACCTTACGCAGGACCAGAAGGTAAAACTGATGGAATTGAGGCAGAATTTGCTGAAGGAAACCACGGAAACGAGAAGCAAACTGGCAGCCATGCGCGTTGAATTTAAATCCCTTTTTGCACAGCAGGGCGCGGATGAAGAAAAACTCAAGGCCATGCATGCCAGGATGCTGAACCTCCGAACAAAGCTTCAGGAAAAACGCTTCGCGTTTCGCCTCGCCATGCGTAAGATCCTGACACCCACGCAACTTGCCATGCTTTCCCAGGGGCGCGGTTTGATGAGCGGCCATGGCATGGGCTCCGGCACCATGAGGAAAGGCCATGGCAGGTATAATGGATGCAGACAGGAACGGGCCCTTGCCTTCTGACCACAGATAACGCAAATAAATTAAATAACTTTATGCGTGAGGCAGCCCTTTTTTTAAGGCAGAGCTGCCTCACGCTAAAAACTGAATTACCCCGGAGCGAAAAATGCGTCTTAGAAAAATAACCTCACTCACAGCACTGCTTTCTTTTGTCCCCCTGCTTTTAACCAGCATTATCCTCTATATCGCTCCCCAGGGGCGCGTCGCCTACTGGGCAGGCTGGCGGCTGTGGGGGTTGTCCAAAACGGATTGGACAAACATCCATATCAATATTGGCCTCTTATTTACGATAGCCATTGTCCTTCATGTCTTTTATAACTGGAAACCCATTCTGGTGTATCTGAAAGATAAATCGAAAAACCTAAAGATTTTTACAAAAGATTTCAACATCGCCCTTATCATAACGGTCCTATTTGTTTTAGGCACCTACTTTCAAATACCTCCCTTGAGCAACGTCACCCAGTTAGGGGAAAGGATAACCATGGGCGCCAATGCCAGATACGGCGAACCCCCGTATGGGCATGCCGAGTTATCCTCATTAAAAACATTCGCTAAAAGGACAGGCCTTGATTTAAAGGAATGTATCGAACGGATAAAGGGAAAAGGCCTTCGTTTTGAAAATGAAAACCAGAAGATAATAGATATCGCAAAAACGAATGGCCTGACACCCCAGCAATTGTATCTTCTGCTTAGAGGGGGATCAAAAACCAGCCCCGCCCCTCCAGCCGCCTTACCGGAAAGCCCGCAAGCCGGCTTCGGCAAACTGACCCTTGCCGATTTCTGCCAGACACACAGCTTGAAAATTCCCAGCGTGCTCCATGCCTTGTCCGAGAAAAACATCAAGGCCTCACCTGAAATGACTATGAAAGCCATCGCACAAAAGAATCATACCGATCCCATTGAAATTTATAAGATTCTAAAAAAATACATGCAGAAGTAAAAGGCAGTTCCTGAAGGCACAACAGCGTTGATTGTCCTCTTATTTTTCTCCGCTAAATCCTGTTTTTCTATTTCTAAGGGCTTCTTTGTTCTATTCGTCTGCCTTTAACTGTCCGGTATTTTCACACAGAATACCGCCGCTCCCGCACGGCCCTGTTTCAAACTGGAGAATGGGGTGGTCGATGCCGAATCTTGTGTAAAGGCCCTGCCGTATTCTCTCCGCGAGCCCCTCCGTGTTGCTCACAAGCTGGTTCTCTACCTGAATATGACAGGAAAAGGCAATACTGGCTGAGCTTATATTCCACGCGTGAAGATAGTGGACGCCCTGAACCCCCGAAATACCTTCCAAATAGGTTTTGATGTTTTCTATATCGATTCCATGCGGCGTGGCATTCATCAGGATTCCCGTCGCGGATTTCATGATCGTCCAACAGCTCTTCAAAATAAAAAACACAATGAGCAGCGAAAGCAGGGGATCCAGCCAGACCCAGGGTTTGTAAAGCAGGATAATGCCGCTGACAAGGACGCCGACAGAGGTCATAAAATCCCCCAACATGTGAAGAAACGCCCCACGCATATTCAGATTGTGTTCTGATCCCCGATGAAGCAGCCAGGCGGAAAAGCCATTCCCTGCAATACCAACACATGCAAGCCAGATAACCACGTTCGCAAGGACCCCATGGGGGTGGAGAAAACGCTCAATGGCTTCAAGGACGATAAATACAGAAGCCGCAAACAGGATAACCACATTGATAAGGGCGGCCATGACCTCTACGCGGCGGTAGCCGAAGGTATTGCGAACCGAGGCCCCTTTTTTGCCGATAACATATGCCACATAAGCAATCAATATGGCCGCGAAATCGCTGAAATTGTGGGTGGCATCCGACAAGAGGGCCATACTGTTCGCGTAGAGCCCGCCGACAATCTGCGCGGATGGAATAATAAGATTGAGGATAAGGGTAATCAAAAGCCGGGTTCCCGTTGTGTCTTCAAGGGCTACTGCGTGGTGATGTGCCATCGTTTTTTTTGCCTTCCCCGGGTCTTTATCTTTGATTGGTTTTCGCGTGGTGCCCTGTCCGCTCTGTTGTAAACCGTCCATTTATTTCACTTCTCCTTTAAAGACAAAAAATTTATCCGCGGACAGAAATCGTATATTCCTTTTTAAGGATATAATTTATTTGAAGTGTTTGTCAAGAAAAATATTTAAGGGCTATTTTGTGTTAAATTCAACAAAGCCTTTTCTGCGGGTCAAAAATTAACGGTAATGGAAAAAATTTTAAGATGCAGGAAGTGATTTTGCTTTGCACAAAACGGGCTATAGACAATAAGGAATTTTGTTAGCCTATCATCCCTGACCTTTTGCCTTTTTACTTTTTACTTTTTACCCTTTACCCTCCTTCTTCCGAAACATCATGATGCAGAAAACAGCGAACAAAGTGATGAGGTTCCACCTCTATCAGGGCAGGTGGGGATATTTTACAGATTTCTTTTCTGTTAGGGCACCGGGTGTGAAAGAGGCAGCCAGTCGGCAGATTAGCAGGATCAGGGACATCCCCTTCGAGAGGGACGGGTCGTCGTCTGTTGGAGGGGTCCGGGAGGGGGGACGCCCCAAGCAGGGCCTGGGTATAGGGAGAGAGGGGATTTTCAAAGAGGGTGTCTTTCGGCGCGAGTTCAAGAATTTTTCCGAGATACATCACCGCGACCCGGTCGCTGATGAACTGGACCACGTGAAGATCATGGGAGATAAAGAGGTAGGTCAACGCGAACTTTTCCTGGAGTTCCAGAAAGAGGTTCAGGACCTGGGCCTGAATGGAGACATCGAGGGCCGAAACGGGTTCGTCACACACAATCAAGGCTGGATTCAGGGCCAGGGCGCGCGCCAGGCCTATCCGCTGGCGCTGTCCCCCGCTGAATTCATGGGGGTAGCGCAAGGCATGAGCCGGCTGGAGGCCCACAACATCGAGGAGGGCCTTCATTTTTTCTTCCCGTTCCTTATGTGTGCCGATGGCGTGGATGTCGAGAGGCTCCCGAACGATCCGCCCCACCTTCATCCGGGGATTCAGGGAGGAGAAGGGGTCCTGAAAAATAACCTGTACCTTTTTTCGAAAGGCGTTCAGGCCCTCGCCTTTCAGTGTGGATAAGGGCTTCCCTTCAAACGTAACACGTCCCTGATAGCCGTCTTCCAGCCGCGCAATAACACGGCCGAAGGTGGATTTTCCACAACCGGATTCCCCTACGAGGCCCAGCGTTTCTCCGCTGTTTATCGTCAGATCGACCCCGTTCAGGGCGTGAATAACCCCCTGCTTTCCACTGAACATCCTGGCGCTGAGGGGATAGGACTTGAAAACCCCTTTTGCTTCAATGAGAGCTTTATCGGTATCGGCTGTCATCGGACAGGGGGCTCCAAAACCAGCCAGCAGCGGACGGCGTGACCCCGGTCGTTCACAGGCACCAGCGGCGGCATTTTCTTCCCGCACGGCCCAAAGGCATTCGGACACCTGGCCCGAAAATAACACCCTGCGGGCAGTGCAAGGGGATCCGGCACCATCCCGGGAATGGATGGTAATTTTGCCTTGCCCTGAACAGATCCCTGTCGGCCCGGCAGGGATCGCAGCAATCCTTGTGTGTAGGGATGCATCGGCTCCTCGAATATTTCGCGGGTTTCGGCCTCTTCCACGACCTTTCCCGCATACATGACCACCACATGCTGCGCGTTCTGCGCGATAATTCCCAAGTCGTGTGTTATCAGAAGCACCGACATATCGAGTTTCTTCTGGAGGTCTTTAATCCGGGCCAGTATCTGGGCCTGAATCGTGACGTCGAGGGCTGTCGTTGGCTCGTCGGCTATCATCAGTTCCGGATTGCACGCCAGCGCCATGGCAATCATGACGCGCTGCCGCAGTCCGCCGGAGAGTTCGTGGGGATAACTTTGAATTCGACGTTCGGGAGAGGGAATACCCAGCATTTCAAACAATTCCCGCACCCTTGCGGAAACGGCCTTTTTGTCCATATCCGGAAAATGGGTGTGGAGTGTTTCGCCCACCTGGGTCCCCACGCGGAAGACAGGGTTGAGCGAAGTCATGGGATCCTGAAAAACCATGGAAATGGCCCGGCCTCTCAAAAGGCGCATTTTTTCCCCGGAAAGCTTCAGCAAATCCTCGCCCTTGAACCGGATAGATCCCTTGTCAATCCTTGCGGACGCAGCAGGAAGCAGCCGGAGAACAGACAGGGCCGTGACACTCTTCCCGCACCCTGATTCCCCCACGAGCCCGGTCATTTCGCCTTTTTTAATCTTCAGGCTGACGTCATCCACTGCGGGAACAATCCCCCGCTCTGTTCTGAACGATACGCTTAACCCCTGAATATCGAGGAGGGTGTCTCCAGGGGATGTTCTTTGTAAGGCTTCCGTCATATTTCTCCCATCACATTTTTTTATCAACCCACCCCCTCAAAGTCAATGAGCCGATAATGGCGCGCAGATGTAATAATTCTGAATGCCCGTGAATATTTTTATTGACAAAAAAAAGCGAATGAAGTAAATAAACTAAACGTTTGTTTAATAAAATTGGTGCGAGGTGCTATGGGTCACTATTTTTATCTGCTGATAGGCGTTCTACTCGTCCACAACTTTGTCTTCTCACAATTTTTGGGTATTTGCCCCTTCCTCGGGGTTTCCCGCCGATTAGAGACCTCCATAGGGATGGGGATGTCTGTTATCTTTGTTGTCGTTCTTTCTTCTGTCGCCGCTTTTTTAATCAATCATTGGATTCTCATCCCTTTCCACATTGAATATCTTAAAACGATTGTGTTTATTCTTGTCATTGCCGCGCTGGTACAACTTGTGGAAATGATTGTCCAGAAAACCTCGCCTGTCCTCTATCAGGCCCTTGGTATTTACCTGCCGCTGATCACGACGAACTGTATTGTCCTCGGAGTTGCGGTCCTTATTACACAGAAAAATTTTGACCTTCTGGAAACCGCCGTTTACAGCTTTGGGGCTGCCGGGGGATTTTTGCTTGCCCTTGTTATTTTTTCAGGTATCCGCGAACGCCTTGAGCTGTCGGATATTCCCTGGGCCTTTCGTGGAACGGCGATCGCTCTAATCACCGCAGGAATCCTTTCCATGAGTTTTATGGGATTTTCAGGGTTGGTGAAGTAGCGGTGATTCCGGAACTTTTCAGCCTTGCCGGGATTGGCCTTCTATCCTCTCTTGGGTTGGGTATTGCCTCAAAACGCCTCGCGGTTGAGGTCGACCCGCGCCTTGAGAAAATCTTAGAGGCGCTTCCCGGGGCCAATTGCGGGGCGTGCGGCTATGCCGGCTGCAATGCCTTTGCCAAGGCTGTTCTGGAAGAAACAGCGCCTTTGAACGGGTGCGTCGCCGGTGGCGAAGAAACAACGAACAAGGTTGCGGCGGTCCTTGGTAAATCCGTGGAAAAAGGGGAGAGGGCCATCGCGGTGGTCGCGTGCAGCGGGACACGGACGCAGGCGCGGTTGCGTTTTCTTTATCAGGGGATTGATGACTGTCGTGCCGCGGTCAATGTGGGTGGCGGTGATAAGGCCTGCCCTTACGGATGCCTGGGCCTAGGAAGCTGCCAGAAGGTGTGCCCCTTCGGGGCAATTACGATAGAGGATAATCTCGCGTCTATTGATCCTGAAAAATGTGTCGGCTGCGGGTTGTGTGTGGATGAATGCCCGCGGGATGTTATCCATCTGGTGCCTGCAGACGCGGCTGTTCAGGTCCTGTGCAGTTCTCACGAAACCGGCAGAAATGTAAGATCTTTCTGCCATGTCGGATGTATCGGCTGCGGGGCTTGTGAGCGGGTTTGCCCCTTCAATGCGGTTACAGTTTCGGACAACCTCGCTGAAATCAACCTTGAAAAGTGCGTGGCTTGCGGATTGTGTATTGAGGTATGTCCGCAGAATACCATTCAGGATTTTATTGGTGTTCCTCAAAAGGCCTTTATCGATTCAGCAGCCTGTGTTTCCTGTGGAAGATGTAAAACTGTTTGTCCCTTTAACGCGATTACAGGCGACAAACAATCTCCTTACACCGTCTTGGCGGATAAATGCCGCGGCTGTGGCCTGTGTGTCCGCCAGTGTAAGGTTGATGCCGTAACCCTCCGGGAGGTGTTTTGAAAAACCTGATCCTGCACCATTTCCCCGGCGGGATTCACCCCCGTGATGAAAAGGCCCTGACAGCGCATCTTCCGATTGAGTATGCCCCCATCCCTTCCCGGGTCTTCATCCCCATTTCTCAACACATTGGCGCCCCCGCGGAACCCCTCGTTAAACCGGGTGACTCGGTGACCATTGGAGACAAGATTGCCGGGGCGCGAGGATTTGTTTCCGCGAATATCCATGCCTCTGTGACAGGGGTTGTCCGCGCGATAAGACCCTATCCCAACGCATCAGGCCGGAAAACGCCGGCCATCGAAATCGAAACCAAGGGAGAAAATCAGACCTTCACGCCGAAAATTGAACGCAAGGATGCCCTCGACCTGCCTCCCCAAGCCCTGATTCCTTTTATACGGGAAGCGGGGATCGTCGGGATGGGTGGCGCGACCTTTCCCACCCATGTCAAGCTGAGTCCCCCTGAGGACAAACCCATCCATACCCTGATTATCAACGGGGTTGAATGTGAACCCTTCCTGACGGCTGATCATCGCCTGATGCTGGAATTTACCTCTGAAATTCTGAAAGGCGTTCAATATCTCAAGCACATTCTCGGATGTGATTTTACCTATTTTGCCATTGAAGTCAACAAACGGGATGCCATCGCCTTGATGCGTCGTGCTTCCCGGGGGCAAAAGGTTTCCGTTATTTCTCTTCCCATGCGCTATCCCCAGGGGGCAGAAAAGCAGCTTATACAAACAATTATCGGCAGGCAGGTCCCTTCAGGTGGTCTACCCATGGATGTGGGGGCCGTCGTACAAAACGCGGGAACGACTTTTGCCCTCTACGAGGCCATACGCTGGGGAAAACCCCTGATAGAGCGGGTGACCACGGTAACGGGTAAGGGGATTGCAACCCCTAAAAATATCAGGGTGCGCGTTGGAACCCCCGTAAAGGATATCCTTGACTTGTGCGGCGGGTGGCGCGAAGATCCAGGGAAACTCATCCTGGGAGGGCCCATGATGGGGATGAATCAATTTGACGATTCCGTTCCCATTACCAAAGGGACCTCTGGTATTCTTCTGCTGCCTGCCGAAGAGGTGGGGGCATATCATCCTCATACCTGCATCAGATGCGGCCGATGCGTGACCGTTTGTCCCATGGGGCTGTTGCCCAACTATCTGGGTGTCTTTTCCGAACATAGGCGGTTCACGGATGCGGAACGTCACCACCTCCTCGATTGTATCGAATGCGGCTCCTGTACCTTTACCTGCCCTGCCAAACGCCCGCTGGTGCAACTGATACGTTACGCGAAAGGAGAAGTTTTGAGAAGACGAAAAAAGGCGGCGGCCAAATGAATGATCCCCTGATCCTTTCCTCCTCTCCTCATATTAATTCCCGGGAAACAATCCCCGCCATCATGTTGCATGTCTGCCTGGCACTCCTTCCCGCCATCGTTGTGGGTATTTATTCATTTGGGCTGAAAGCCCTCTGGATTATCCTGATTTCTGTTGTTTTCTCCCTCTGTTTTGAGGCGGCCAGCCAGAAGTTGATGGGGCGCCCTCTCTCCATCCTTGATGGCAGCGCCCTGGTAACGGGAATTCTCCTGGCCTTGAATCTGCCTCCCACAATTCCATGGTGGATGGTCATCATAGGGGCTTTTTTTGCCATTGTGATTGGAAAACAAGTCTACGGGGGGCTTGGGCATAATCCCTTTAACCCGGCCCTTGTGGGGCGCGTGGTCCTCCTGATTTCCTTTCCAGCCCAGATGACGCTCTGGGCCTTTCCCTCTCATCCCCTATTTTCCCGTGTTGCCGACGCGCTGTCCGGGGCAACCCCCCTCGGATGGGCCAAGACGCACCTCATGGCGCACGGGCAACTGCCGGCATCGCTTCCCTTTAACATCCAGCAGCTCTTTTTAGGCCAGACCGGAGGGTGTATTGGAGAAATCTCAGCAGCGGCCCTTTTGCTGGGAGGGATTTATCTGACGTGGAAGAAGATTATTCCGTGGATTATTCCTGTTGTTTTTATCGGGACAACCTTTGTTATCACGGGGCTCTTCTGGCTTATCAATCCCGGGCACTTTCTTAATCCTCTCTATCATCTGTTTTCGGGCGGGCTTTTTCTCGGGGCCATTTTTATGGCTACGGACCTGGTAACGACCCCCGTAACACAAGCAGGCATGATTCTCTTCGGGATTGGGTGTGGTGTTTTAACAGCCGTTATCCGGCTTTTCGGGGGATACCCCGAAGGGGTTTCCTTTGCTATCCTGCTGATGAACGCGCTGACCCCACTTCTTGACCGGTGGACACGCCCGAAAGTCTTCGGGGAGGTGCGCGGCAAATGAAAGGCACCGG
>JANTFN010000023.1 GCA_024763435.1 Thermodesulfobacteriota bacterium
TTCAGATATCTGAAGGCCGATTCACTTTCCGAATCCAGGTAACCCGCATTGAAAACAAACCCCTTTTTCTCTCCTATAATATACCCTACCTGATAGGTGTATTTCATGCCATTTATCTTGCCGTTCAGTTGAATACCCGATCCTTTTATTTTTTTAAGAAAAGCGCTTTTTGAACGCTTGCAGCCTTTTAATACCTTTTTCTGGCCCTTAACGATGTTTTTGAACGCCGCCTCCGTTGCGCTTTTATCGTCAACAACGAGGACCAGAAGGAAATTTTTGTCTGGAAAATTGATGGTTGTATAGTGGTCTAAATCAATATCGGGATCCTCGGCATCAAGGATACTCTTTTCCGGAATTGTTAATTTGTAATCAGCTCTTTTAAGTTCCTGCGCATACACCAGGCCGCTCAGCAATATAACGAACAGAAAAACACCTGCCAGCCTTTTCATCTTCATCGTGTTTCCTTCCCTTAAAAACCCGGATAAAGGTTGCTGCGTGGGCACCCGATCCCCACACGTGAATTATAAATACACCCTGATTCTATCTGAAAACAATTTTTTTCTCAACAGCACATTTCCACTCCCTTAAACACCCAGAAGGTATAGCAGCCCTGTCAGCGAAACAGCGCTTAAAAGCGTTGACACGAGAATACTCCCGGCAACCATATCCGGGTGCGTGTCGTATTTGACGGCGTAAAGGAGGGGAATGATGGCTGAAGGCGTACTGGTCTGCAGGATCAGGACGTTGCGGGGAAGGCCCTTAATATTGAGAAGGAGGCACAGCAGAAAAGCAATAACGGGAGAAACGGCAAGCCTCAGGAAGCTGCTTGAAAGGACAGGTTTTATGTCTCCTTTAAAACGGGTGCGGGCCAGCTGCATTCCCAGCAGCATCAGCAGCCCGGGAATAGCCGCCTGCCCTACCATATCAATCGTTTTGAAGATAAATTCCGGCATGGGCAAAGACAACCATCGCCATAAAGCGGCCAGGACAACGGCATAAAAGAGGGGAATCTTGAAAATCTCCAGGAATGCCCTGCCGGGGTTGTCCCGGCCTCGCGAGGCGATATAAATCGCCAGGGTCCCAAGGGGAAAGGTGAAAAGCACCAGGACAATGACACCGTATGCCAGGCCTTCCGGACCATAGGCAAAAAGGACAAGGGGGAGCCCATAGTTGCCTACGTTCATCATGATAGTGCCGAGCGAAAAGGCGCTCTGGCGTTTCACGTCAAGCTTCAGAAAATGCCCGAAAAGAATGGAAATTCCCCAGAATAGAAGCGTCAGGGCCACCATAAAGACCAGGGCCTTCGGGAAAAAAGAGGCTATTTGGTCGTGAGCCTTCAGAAGTCCTGCGAAAACAAGACACGGCGCGAAGAAATAGAGGGTTAAATCAGAAATTGTCTTAAAGTTCGGCCGTTTAATTTTCTCAAATAAAACGCCCAGGCTGATAACAATAAAAATTGGCAGGAGAATTTTAACAAAAACCATACGGTGACTTCTTTCCCTTTTGTTTTTTTGCCTATCTTTCTGAATGTATCATGAATACTATTTCAGGTGAAGAAAAATTTCCCGGGGGAAGATTGATGCCTCCACATTTGTGTTCCACAAGAGCGAAACCGTTACATCCATATTATAAATTCAAGTTTATTATAAAAAATATTGCTTATATTGACTTTAAAAAGCTTTTTTCTTATAGTTAGACATTGCTATTGAGAGAGAAGGAGGATACGAATATTTGAGTAACCGGTTTTTTAATATTTTTTTGAAAATCTTTACATCTATTATCTTGCTATTTTTTTTGCTTATCGGGTTTAATGGTTGTTTCACCGTTGGGCCAAACTATAAAAAGCCGGAAACAACCCTTCCGGATTCCTGGCAGAAGGATGTCCTGCAATCGGACCCCGCTTTGGTACCGGAGCCCGTAAAAATAAAACAATGGTGGAAAATCTTCAACGATCCCATCCTGAACCAGCTTATTTCGGAAGCCCGGAAAGGCAATTACGATATTCGGATTGCGATGGCCCGCGTGGAAGAGGCCTGGGCCCAGATTGGTGTTGTTTCCGGCCAGCGGATGCCGCAGGTCAACGCGGGGGGAACTTATTCACGAAACCGTCTCAGCGAGAATAATATCACGCCGGGCGGAGACATTTACAACCAGTATTCGTCACAAATTGGCGCTACTTGGGAAATCGATCTATTCGGCAGAATTAAGCGTACCATTAAATCGACAAAGGCAAGTTTTGAGGCAACACAGGAGCTGAAAACCGATGTTTTGATATCGGTTTACGCACAGGTGGCCCGGGCTTATATCACGCTTCGAACGGCCCAGGCCAGGCTTGCCACATCTCTTCACAATATTAAGTCTCAGCGCGAAATCGTTGATCTGACGCAAACCCGCTTTAAATACGGACTCGCCTCTGATCTTGATGTGGCCCAGTCGGAACAGGTTCTGGCCATTTCAGCCGCGACTCTTCCCCTGCTCAGAACCCAGATCAACACCTCTATTCACACCTTGTCGGTTTTACTTGGAAAATCACCAGGGAAACTGAAAGAAGTTCTCCTGCCCCGGCAGCCAATTCCCCACCTTCCTGAAAAGATTTCAGTAGGGCTCCCTCTGGAACTGGTGCGCCGCCGGCCTGATATCAGGGCCGCCGAAAGGCTGCTTGCCGCACAGACGGAGAGGATTGGGATTGCCACGTCCTATCTTTACCCAAGATTTTCCATGACGGGCCTCTTTGGATTTCTCTCCGCGGATGCCACGGATGCCTTCAAATGGAGCAGCCGCACATTTTCCGTCGGGGGCGCTCTCAACTGGAACATTTTTTCCGGAGGGAGTGTCCGAAGCCAGATAATGGTTGAAGATGCAAAAACAAAGCAAGCCCTTTTGAATTATGAAAAGACAATATTAAAGGCCCTGAAAGAAGTCGAAGATACCCTGATCGCTTATGCTGACGGGGAAAAACGCCTGATTGCCCTTGAACACTCTGTTCAGGTTGCGAGACGCACGCTTGATCTATCCCTGACACTCTACAAAGAGGGGTTGAAAGATTTTCAAAGCACCCTGGACGCGGAACGTGTCCTTTTCGACGCGGAAAACAGCCTTGCGGAGGCCGAGGGCATTACGACCATCAATCTCGTAAATTTATACAGGGCGCTGGGCGGCGGCTGGAACCCCGATGACACCGGGCACCCTGATTCAACACAACCTTCACAACAAAAGGTTCAAAAGAAATGAAGCAATTGACCCCCCGGATTTTACGGTATCGTTTCAAGAGGCTTGGTCTCCTGTTTCTGATAGGACTTTTCCTGTCCCAGCCCCTTGCGTGTAAAAAGAAAGAAAACAAATATGCCCCGCCCCCACCCCCCAAGGTCACAGTAGCGCCGCCAAAGGTTCAGGATGTAACGGTTTACCTCCACATGGCGGGGAGAACCGCCGCCATTAGCAAGGTGGACATCGTGGCTCGTGTCAAGGGATACCTGGAAAAAATCTATTTCAAGGATGGGGATATTGTCAAAAAAGGGCAGCTTCTCTTCACCATTGACCCTAAAGAATACATCAACGCCCTTCACATGGCAGAAGCCGAGCTTCTCAACGCGAAGTCCGCCCTGAGCTTCGCGAAGAACGACCTGGAACGCCGGGAAAAGGCCTATGAGAAAAGGGCAGTCAGTGAACTGGATTACCTGAAATCGAAGGCGGAATACGATAAGGCGAAGGCCCAGGTTGCCGCAGCGGAAGCCAAGGTGGAAGAGGCAAAGCTGAATCTGTCTTACACCAAGATCGTTTCTCCCATTACCGGCAAGACCTCGCGGCACCTCATGGATACGGGCAACTTGGTTGGTGCCAGCGGGCCCACGGTTTTGACCACGGTGGTGAGTCTGAATCCCATCTACGCGTATTTCAATATCAATGAGCGGGATGTAGCCCGTTACCTGAGAAGACGCTCCGAGGAGTGGAAGAAGGAAAACATGCCAGAAGGGAAGATTCGCCCGAAAAAGGTGGTCCCGGTCGAACTCGCCCTGGCTACGGAAGAAAATTATCCCCACAAGGGAAAGCTGGATTACGTAGACAACCGGGTAGATCCCAACACGGGAACACTGCAGGCCCGCGCCATGTTTCCCAATGATGATTTAACCATTATCCCGGGCTTTTTCGCGAAGATAAGAATCCCCGACCGGGTTGAGAAGAACGCCTTACTGGTTCCTGAACGGGCCATCAGCCTTGACCAGGTGGGCCGGTATCTCTATGCCGTCGGGGCTGACGACAAGGTCGTTCGGAAGGATATCAAAATCGGACCGCAGGTCAGAACCCTTCGGGTT
This sequence comes from Thermodesulfobacteriota bacterium, assembly GCA_024763435.1. Taxonomy (GTDB): domain Bacteria; phylum Desulfobacterota; class S145-22; order S145-22; family S145-22; genus JANTFN01. The sequence goes on from JANTFN010000023.1 coordinate 4,314, forward strand.
GTTGAAAAGGGCCTTAAGAAGGATGACCGTGTGATCGTTGAAGGGATTCTCCGCGCCCGCCCCGGTGAAAAGGTCCAGCCGGTTCTCGCAAAAGAGAACACTGGAGAAGCCTCCAAGACCGGTGCGGCGGATGAAAAAAGCGAAGGAAAATCCGGGACACCCGCTAAAAAATCTGATAAACCCAAAAACCCGTCTAAAGGGTAAGAGGTCGTTTCATGAGTCGTTTTTTCATTGAGCGCCCCATTTTCTCGGCAGTTATCGCAATAGTTATCCTGATTGCCGGCGCGGTTTCCATTAAGGGCCTTCCGGTCTCCCAATATCCGGATATCACTCCGCCGACCGTTCAGGTTACCGCTTTGTACCCCGGCGCTAACGCCCAGGTGGTTTCCGAAACTGTGGCCCAACCCATCGAGCAGGAAGTCAACGGGGTTGAAAATATGATTTACATGAGCTCTGTCTGCGCCGCGGACGGGAGCTACACGCTGACGGTTTCGTTTGAAATCGGAACCAACCTGGACATGGCTACGGTTCTGGTCCAGAACCGGGTGAGCATCGCCTTGGCGAAACTTCCCGAAGAGGTCAAGCGGCTGGGTGTCACAACAAAGAAACAGTCTACAAACATCGTCATGCTCTTGTCCCTCGACTCCAAGGACGATCGGTACGACAAGTTGTTCCTCTCCAACTTCGCCACGATGCGCCTGAAGGACGACCTGGCACGCCTTCCCGGCGTAGGGGATGTAAAAATCTTCGGTGTCGGCGACTATTCCATGCGGGTCTGGCTGGATCCCTCAAAATTGGAGGCGCACGGGATTACCACATCGGACGTCATCCACGCCATCCAGGAGCAGAATGTCCAAGTCGCGGCCGGGAAGATCGGAGAACCACCCGCTCCAAAGGGACAGCAGTTCGAATACACAGTGAACGTCAAAGGACGCCTTACAAATGCGGAGGAATTCGGGAACATCATCGTCAAAGCTGATCCGGGCAGTAGATTCCTTCGTGTTCGCGACGTGGCAAAGGTAGCACTCGGGGCACAAACCTACAACGTTTTCGGGCTCAGGAACAATAAACCCAGCGCGATCCTGGCCATTTACCAGATCCCTGGGGCTAACGCCATTGATGTCCAAAAACACGTCATTGCAAAAATGAACGAGCTGCAAAAGACCTTCCCGCCTGGCCTCCAGTATGGTGTTCCCCTGGACACCACCCAGTTTATTTCCGCATCTATCAAGGAAGTCATCACAACGCTGATCATTGCCATTCTTCTCGTCATCTTGACGCTTTTCATCTTTCTCCAGGACTGGCGGTCCACCATCATCCCTTCCGTCACGATCCCCGTATCTCTCATCGGAACCTTCCTGATGATGAAAATGATGGGATTCTCCATAAACCTTGTATCCCTTTTCGGCCTTGTTCTCGCCATCGGAATCGTGGTGGACGATGCCATCGTCGTGGTGGAAAACACGGACCGGCTCATGGTGGAAGAAGGGCTGGCCCCCCGACCTGCCGCCATCAAGGCCATGGAAGAGGTGGGAGGCGCCGTCGTAGCCACGACCCTCGTACTCTTGGCCGTCTTCGTTCCGACGGCTTTCATGGGGGGCATTACGGGTCAACTTTACCGTCAGTTCGCTCTGACCATTTCCGGAGCCACGGTTATCAGTTCCATCAACGCCCTGACTCTGAGCCCTGCCTTGTGCGCCCTTCTTCTTCGCAAAGAAAAAGGCAAACCCAATATCTTCTTCAGGGGGTTCAACTGGGCCTTCGATCACACGACCAATGGTTACATGGCCATTGTCAGGGGATTTTTACGCAAATCCTTCTTTGCGTTAATTTTTGCGGCAGCCATTGCGGTTGTCTCCGTTAAGTGGTTTGGCCAGCTTCCCAGCAGCTTCCTCCCGATGGAAGACCAGGGATACACCTTCATTTCCGCGCAGCTTCCCGATGCCGCGTCGCTTCAGAGAACGGAACAGATCGCTCGAAAAATCACGGATCGGGTGAAAGAGATCCCCGGTATCAAGGACTGCGTGGCCGTCCCTGGATTCTCTCTCCTCGAAAATGCCATGCTATCAAATTTTGCTTCATTTTTTGTTTCATTCAAATCTTTTGAAGAACGCCTTCCCAAAGGCCACAACCTCGATTTCATTATGGCGAACATCCGGAAGAACCTGTCTGACATCCGCGGGGCACGGGTCATCGCATTCGCACCTCCGGCCATCCCGGGTCTGGGAACTTCGGCCGGGTTCAAAATGATGGTGCAGGATAAAACAGGAATGGGGCCTTTAGTCCTCCAGCAGGCAACGGAGGCCTTGGCGGCAAAAGCCAATACCCAGTCATCCCTAAGGGGGGTTTATTCAACTTTCAGGGCGACGATTCCTCAATTGTTCGTTGATATCGACCGGAACGCGGTCAAGACGATGGGGATCCCCCTCACGGATGTTTTTGGAACCCTACAGGCTTACCTTGGATCTGCTTATGTCAACGATTTCACTAAGTACGGGCGTAATTTTCAAGTCAAGGTCCAGGCCGATGCCTATGCACGGACACAGGTTAATGACATCAAGAAATTGAGGGTTCGTAACGGGAAAGGAAAGATGGTTCCCCTGGGAACCTTCGTCAATACCCATTTTGCCTTGGGACCCCAGGTCCTGACACGATACAACTTATACCCCGCGGCGGCAGTGAACGGGGAAGCCGCGCCGGGGTTCAGTTCCGGGCAGGCCCTTAAAGTCATGGAAGACCTGGCGGATAAAAATCTCCCCAACGGGATGGGGTCCGCGTGGACGGAGATGTCGTATCAGGAAAAAAAGGCGTCCCAGGGCGCCGGCATAATTTTTCTTCTGGCGATTGTTTTTGTGTTTCTCGTGCTGGCTGCACAATATGAAAGCTGGTCGATTCCCCTCGGCGTTATCATGGTCGTTCCGCTGTCTTTGCTGGGTGTGGTTCTTGCCGTTGTCATACGAGACATGAGCGTGAGTACCTATACCCAGATAGGGGTTGTTCTTCTTGTAGCACTGGCGGCAAAAAATGCCATTCTTATCGTGGAATTCGCCAAGGACGAACATGAAAAGGGAAAATCTATCTTTGACGCGGCGTCAGAGGCCGCGAAACTTCGATTTCGACCGATTCTGATGACGTCATTATCCTTTGTCCTTGGAACAGCGCCCCTTGTCATCGCAACCGGCGCCGGCGCGGGAAGCCGCCAGGCACTGGGAACCGCGGTCTTTGGAGGTCAGATTGCGGCCATCGTGATGGCGGTCCTGTTTGTTCCTGTGTTCTACAAAGTCGTTCAGTCATCCAGTGAGTGGTTAAAAAGGCCAAAGAGAAAAAAGACCGCGCCGCCTCCTGAAGAAGGGGACAAGGTATGAGCCATGGCCCCGGTTAGCAAAGTAAAAGAATCCATAACCGGGGGTGGAAGCTTCCGGGTCTTGAAAAGAATGTGGCGGGAAGAACGATATACTGTTCTTCTCGTTTCTGTTTTTTGTTATATTATTTTATCGGCTCTCCTGACTCATAAAACATGGGAAACTGTTTTTCTCGATCTCGTTTTTTTCATCTTCGTCTTCAGTGTTGTCTTTGAAGTCGCGCGTGTCCGCGCGCTCTTGTCTGTTTTAGGTCTCCTGGGATTACTCGCTATTCTGGGCCATATTATTTCATTCTTCTGGCAGGGGGCCCTGGCATCCAAAATCATCCTTTCGTCCACATCCATCCTTTTTATCGCAGCGGCAATTTACCGTATATCGAAGCGCGTCCTTATCAGCCCAAAGATTGTAACGCGGAATACCATTTGGGGCGCCATCATTATTTATCTTCTGATTGGGGTATTGTTTTCAAATGTCTATATCCTGATCGAAATTTTAACTCCCGGTTCCTTCCTGATTTCGAGCAGCGCGGAAAAATTTGTGGTTTCATCCGCTAAAAATGTTTCAAGGGTATTCGGCTATTTTAGTTTTGTGACCTTGACAACCCTGGGATATGGCGACATCCTCCCTGTTAAAGACCTCAGCCGAACAATGGCATGGCTAGAGGCCTTTATCGGGCAGATTTATCTCGCGGTCATTATCGCGCGTTTGGTAGGGATGTCCAGATATAAACAGCACGAGGAAAACCCGTAAAAAAGAGGCCAAACCTGTATTAAACCAGCTTTTCTCCCTCTGCCAGGGCCATGAGCTGAGAAATATCTAAAAGCCGGATCTGACGCCCCGCTTCTTCAACAATACCGAGCTCTTTCATCCGTGTCAAAATACGGGACAGCGTCTCAGGAATGGTTCCCAGCAGACTGGCAAGCTGCCCCTTCGAAATCTCCAGCGAAAAGGTTTCCCCTTCCTGTTTTGAAAGATAGAGGAAATAGGACGCCAGACGCCCCGGTACTTCCTTAAGGGAAATATTTTCTACCTGAACGGTAAAACGCCGAAGCCGCTCCGACAGGATGGCCAGCATGGCAAGGGCAAGATTGGGATTGGCTCGGATAATTTCAAGAAAATCCTTTCTTGGAAACAGAAGAACCCGGCTTTTTTCTGCCGCCTCGGCATGGGCAGGAAAGGCCTTTCCGGAAAAAACAACCACCTCGCCAAAGGTCTCGTTTGGTTTGATAAACTGAAGGATTTGTTCTTTGCCCTCCATGGAAAGCTTGTATATCTTGATAAGCCCCGTAAGGAGCATATAGAATCCCGTGCTGTTTTCTCCTTCATAGAAAATCATGTCCCCCTTCTCATACACCCTTTCCGCGGCAATCTTTCCAAGCTCACGTAACAGCTCCACGGGCATATCAGCGAAAAACCCTGCCGCCGGCGCAACAATATCCTTTTTTCTCTCAGCCGATCCGTGCTTCATTTTTTCATCTCCGTTATTTTTTTGCCCTTTCCATGCTTAAAACATTGAAGCTTCTTCTTGTCAACACCCTCCAAAATTCCGTAAATACCCTGAAATATTTTTTCAAAACGGTCACCTTGACATTCCAACATATTTCATATAAGTGTAAAAACAATGCTGGGGGTGTTTTACTGAGAGTCACGGACACGTGGCAACCCCAAGAACCTGATCTGGGTAATGCCAGCGGAGGGAAGCGATGTTAGATTTTATAAAATGGTTTCGTTTGCCGCTTTCAAATCTGGAAAGCGGTTTTTCCATGATTAAGAGAGGACGCTTATGACCCTCTCAAAAACGTTTCGTAACCTGGGCCCCGCCTGGGTTATCAGCGCGGTCGCCTGTGGACCTGCCACCCTGGCCAGCGTCTCTCTGTCAGGGGGGAGCTTTGGCTATACTTTCCTGTGGGTGGTTATCCTGAGTGCTGTGTTTGGGACAACAGCGCAGTACCTTGCCGCTAAAACGGGCGTGATCTTCGAAAAGGGGATTATCTCCCTGGTTACGGAGCGGTTCGGAAAAACTATGGGAGCCCTGTTGACCCTGGATGCCCTCGCCGCAACCTGGCTGGCCGCGGTTGTCCTGATGAAGGCGCTGACAGGTGTGACCTCGTACCTGACAAACATTACCACCCCATGGTGGGGCGTTGCTTACGCGGTTATCTTTTCGCTTCTGCTGATACGCGGCGGCTACACGATTTTTGAAACGCTTTGTAAGTTACTTGTTATCGGGGTTGTCATTTGCTTCGGGATAACCCTGTTCGTTGTCCCCATCCACTGGACGGGTGCAATCAAGGGACTTGTCCCGTCTCTCGCGGGAGGGAGCAGCGGCGCTATCATGATGGCAGGCATCATGGGTGGCGCGGTTCACATTACCATCATCGCCATGCATTCCTACACCGTTCAGGAACGAAACTGGAAGGCCCCCGATCTTCCCACGGTACGTTTTGATGTTATCTCTTCCATGCTTGTGGCCTTCGGAATCTACAGCATCGTCATTTTTCTGGTTTCCGCTGCCACCCTGCACGCCCACGGCATTCACGCAAAAGGCGCTCTTGGCGTGGCAAAGAGCCTGAAGCCGATTTTGGGCCCCTATGCGTCAGTCGCCTTTTTCGCGGGGCTATGGGGCGCCACGGTATCTACTATCATGCCAACCTTTCAGGCCGGGGCCTATTTTATTGGGGATTTTTTCGGGTTTCCCCTGAGGCCGTCAGACAACCGTTTTAAGGCGGCCATCCTCTCTGGAATCCTGCTGAGTCTTATCGGCCCTTTCCTCAAAGGCGCCTTTTTCCCACTTCTGATTATCATGCTCGCACTGGGGCTTTGCGGCACGCCGTTTATTCTTATCCTGCTGCTGATTCTCCTCAACACACGGCGTATCAGCCTTTCCGGGTTAAAAAACAGATGGCTGACATGGCTGGGGGCTATTACCACGGGAATTTCCATGTTCCTCGCGGTGAGATTCCTCATTTCACTCATCGGAAAACTAAAATGAAGACCTGTAAGCCCTTCTTCGGCCTTCGAACGCTCATTGTCGGGGATGTCAATACGGGAAAAACCTCTTATCTCCAGCTCCTGCTCCTCGAATGCCGCGGGCGGGGACCCATTGTCGTCCTTGATATGGCCCCTGAAAGGAACCAGGGGGTTGGCGGAAAAATGACTATCCCGTCTGATCCGGACATTCACTATTTTACCACAACTATCCGCCCCCCGAGATTGACCGCTGAAGATGATCATGAAGCTCAGCGCATCGCAGCGGATAACGCCGAAATGATAGAAAAAGATCTGTTCAAAAAAGCGGAAGCCGTCAACACCCAGGCCCTGATTATCAACGATGTCTCTCTTTATCTCCAGATGGGAGAACTCGGCCGCCTGCTCGAACTTATGGAAAGATACCCTACCGTCGTGATAAACGGGTATATGGGAAACACATTCAAAGACAGTGCCCTGACACGCAGGGAGAAAAAAAACATGGAAGGGTTAAGTACTGCCTGCGATCAGGTTATTCAATCGGAAGACAAGGAAAAATTTTAATCTCGCATTCAGGAGAAACAAAATCAACCTAAACTATTGGCTTGAATCAAACTAAGGAGAAATCATGACACAACACACACGGCCTGTTGTCCTGACCATCGCCGGCTCGGATTCCGGCGGCGGCGCGGGTATCCAGGCGGACCTTAAAACCATAACCGTCCATGGCTGTTTCGGGGCCAGCGCCATTACCGCCCTGACGGCACAGAACACCGTGGGAGTCCATGGAATTTTTCCTGTTCCCATCGATTTTATTCATCAGCAACTCGCGGCCGTTTTTAACGATTTTTCCGTTGTTGCCGCAAAGACAGGAATGCTCCATTCTGCCGGGGTTATTGAAGCCGTTTGTAAGACCCTCCAGCCGCATCCCGAGGTAAAACTGGTCGCAGATCCCGTTATGATTGCGAAAAGCGGAGACACCCTCCTTGAAAAAGAGGCGATCGGAGCCCTGAAAAGGCGTCTTCTTCCGCTTGCCTCTGTCGTAACACCAAACATCCCCGAGGCGGAGGTCCTCTGGGACAATCCAATTCAGACACAATCAGACAAAGAAGCGGCCTGCCGTGCCATTCATGCCATGGGTGCCAAAACAGTCCTGATCAAGGGCGGCCATGAAGCGGGGGAGACAAGCACCGACCTGTTTTATGACGGCGACGCGTTCCATACCTTCTCAACACCCCGCTATGAAACAAAAAACACCCATGGAACCGGCTGCACCTATTCCGCGGCGATTGCCTCTAATCTTGCCCGTGGTAACACCCCGCGTGACGCCGTGGCCCAGGCCAAGACCTTTATGGACAGCGCGATACGCTTTTCTCTGTCTCTCGGAAAAGGGCACGGCCCAACGGACCACTTCGCTGTTATTCAGCGGGAAATAGCACGGTACGCGGTTCTTCTGGACCTTCAAAAAGCCGTAGACCTTTTTAGTGCCCATCGGGCAGGCGGGCTGATCCCCGAGGTCCAGACAAACATCGCTTACGGGCTCCCCCTTGCCACAAACCATGATGAGGTTGCGGCCATTCCGGGACGCGTTGTGAATCTTAATGGGTACCCGCATGCCTCCGGATGCCCCGCCTTCGGCGCCTCCCGGCATATCGCCAACATCGTTCTGACGGTCCTCCGCTTCTCACCCGTCCATCGAAGCGTCATGAACATCCGTTATGACCCCGATTTTCTGAATAACGCCGAAAAACTCGGTTTCAAAATATATTCCTTCAACCGCAGCAATGAACCCGAAGATATTAAAGAGCGGGAGGGCTCAACCCTTGAATGGGGCACGCATCAGGTCCTCGCCAGCCACAACGACATTCCGGATATCATTTTCGACACGGGGGGTGTGGGCAAGGAACCCATGATCCGCGTTATCGGCAAAACACCGGCAGAGGTGGTCTCCAAGGCCCTGAAAACAGGGGGAATTCAGAAAAAAGGTTGAAGGAAAAGCCTTGACGTGCAAAGATGTCACCTATTGAACAAGGGAGGACTTTAAACTATGGACGCGTTATCGCCTGTTCCCGTTAATGAAAAAACGTGGCGGGGGATTGATTTTTTTATCCTCTGGGCCGGCGCGGGCATTTCGCTGGCGGAAATATGGGCCGGGGGGATTCTCAGACCCATGGGATTTGCCATGGGAATCGCCGTTATTCTGATAGGTCATCTCATCGGGAACACCATTCTGGCAACCGGCGGGATACTGGGATCGGAAAGCGGGTTTCCAACAATGGTATCGCTTCGGCCTTCCTTCGGTATTCGGGGATCCTACCTCGCTTCTATCCTCAACATCATCCAGCTTATCGGCTGGACTGCCGTAATGATATGGATCGGAGGAAATGCTGCGAATACCCTTTTGAAAGGCTCGCTTGGTTCTCATCCCCGGGTATGGATGGTAGGTATTGGCCTTGTCACCCTTTGCTGGTCTTTTGTGGGCGAAACCTTCTGGAAATGGCTTCAGCGTCTCTCCATTACAGGCCTTCTTTTCCTGTCCCTGGCAATGACCGTCCTTGTTTTTCATGCCTACGGATGGCACCAGATCCTTTCTTTCCATCCTGAAACAGGAAGTAGTATGCCTTTTTTTCTCGGCATTGACCTGGTTATTGCCATGCCCATCTCCTGGTTACCCCTGGTGGCAGACTATTCACGATTCAGTCGCTCAAACAAACCGGCCTTCTGGGGAACATGGTGGGGTTATTTCATCCTGAGCAGCTGGATGTATCTGGTCGGCCTTGCCGCGGCAATTGCAACAAAAAGTGACACGCCGGATTCTATGGTTATTCAACTCATGGCATCTTCCGGCTGGATGTTGCCCGCACTCCTGATCGTCCTTTTTTCAACATTTACCACGACTTTTCTGGATATTTATTCCACAGCTGTTTCTGCCCAAAATCTACTACCACGGCTTGGAGAAAAGCGTGGCATCCTGATCACAGGTGTCCTGGGTATTTTCGTTGCCCTTGTTTTTGACGCCGGTCAATATGAAAATTTTCTGCTTTTAATCGGCTCGCTGTTCTGTCCCTTGTTCGGGGTTGTTCTTGTAGATTTTTTCTATCACCGGCGCAGATATTTCGCTGCAGAAGATATTGATAAAAAACAGGGGCGCTACTGGTATCAGGGCGGCATTCATATCCCCGCAATAATCGCCTGGGGACTTGGTGTGTTTCTCTATCAGGTCAGTTACAGGTATGGCTGGTCTGCAGGCGCAACACTGCCCTCCATGCTTGTTTCCGGCGGTATCTATCTCCTTTTGAGGCCTTCCCGGGGAAAGTGACAAAGGCCTTTAAAGGGCATTTGCTATGGCAAAAAA